>CAZYPC010000116.1:0-13077 GCA_964649165.1 uncultured Chryseobacterium sp. | reverse complement strand
CCATGATGCCGAGCGCCATGATCGCACCCAGCCAGGATGTGCGCGGGATGAGCAGCAGGATCGCCGCGATGAGTTCAGCGATGCCGGACCCGATGCGCCCCCAGGGCTCGACGCCGAGGGTGTTGAAGATGTACACCGATTCAGGCGCGCCGCTGAACTTGAACCAGAGTGTTTGTGCGAGGATCACCGCCGCGATGATCGCGGGCAATCGACTTATCCAGATCTTGAGGTTGCTCATTCTTCGTACGGGTCGAGTTGATCAGTTCGCGTGCTTGAAGGCCGCCCAATGGCGGTCGGCGGCCGGCAACAAGCGTGGTTCGTCCTTGTTCCAGTCTTCCAGCGTGTTGGTGAAGAACCTGTTATAGAAGAGGTAGACCTTGCCGTCCTTGATCTTGAAGGTCTCCGGATCCACCTCCACTTTCTCGTTCTTCGCGCCCATGGCGTAGGCGCACCAGCCGCCATACGCAGGCAGATAGCGCGCGGGGTCCTTGGCGAACAGGTCGCGATGCGCCTGACTGACGAACCGGAATGTGGCGCCATCATGTTGTGCGGAGAAGCGCTTGTCGCCTTCCACAGCCTTGTGGTCCACGGTGTAGGACACGGGGTCGTAGCCCTCCACCCAGAGGCCATGATCATCAACATTGAAGCGGGGCAGGGAACCGGATTGTGCGTGAGCGGCGAACACCGCAAGCAGCGCGATGGGGGCGAACAGGTAACGCTTGGCGATCATCATCGCCGGCAAAAGTCACGGAGTTGGCGGGCCCGGAATGTCGCCCGGCCGACACAGCCTCAGTGCACCCGGATCGCCTTGCGTGAATAGGTGATGATCCCGTCGCGCTCCAGCTCCCCGATGAGCTCGGCAACGGTCTGCCTGGTGCTGCCGATCAGTTGCGCGACATCCTCCTGTCGTAGATGGTTCGGCACGGCACCGTTGGCATCGCGCTCTGCGGCGAACAGATCGCTGTAGCGCCGGAAGAACTCCAGCAGGCGCGCGCGCACGTCCTTGAACACGAGGCTATCGTACTTCTGTTCCAGCGCGCGGAGCTTGTCGCCGATGTGCGAAGCGAGTTTCAAGGAGACCTGCGGATTGCGGGCGAGCACGTCCTCGAAGTCGGCACGCTTGAAGGTGCAGATGGACACGTCATCCGTGAGCGCTACGGCGAACTCGTCCTGCAAGGACCCGCGGTTCCGCGTGGGCAGGTGGCCGAAGAGGTCATGATCCCCGAGCACATCCTTCACCACCTCATTCCCGTCCTTGTCGGTCTGCACGATCTTCACGGCCCCGGCTTTCAGGATGAAGATCCGGTCCGTGGTATCCTCCGTGAAGAAGATGTGCTCGCCGCGCCTGGCTTCCTTGTAACGGGAGATGATGCACAGGCTGTTCACCGCGTCATCCGAGAGCTGATCGAAGAGGCGGTGGTTCTGGAGGTACCAGAACTTCTTGTCGCTTCCGGCGGAAGGTGCGGCGCTCATCGATGCGGCAAAGCTATCCTTACGGAACAGCACATTCCGTGGATCATCCGAGCCTTTCGGCGCGTTTGGGCCGGAGACGGTCGCGGACCAGGATCATGTGCGACTCGTCACAGACCAGGGTCGCCGTGGTTCGGACGCCAACGACAGTGAGCCAGTGCCGCTGGCCCTCGATACCCTCCCTGGCACAGAACTCATCGACATGCTTCAGGAAATGCGCGGCCGTTGCGGCCGCATCCGGGCCGAAGAACTCCCAATGGAAACGCAGGTCGGCCATCACGCGAGTTTCTCGCTCAACAACCGCATTTCGATCATCGGCGCCATGCGTTCATAGAGGATGCGGTAGGTGGCCTCGCTGATCGGCATCTCCACGCCCAGCTTGCTGTTGATCTCGTGAACGCACTTCACGGCGTAGTAGCCTTCGGCGATCATGTTCATCTCCAGCTGCGCGGCCTTCACACTGTAGCCCTTGCCCACCATGGTGCCGAACTCGCGGTTGCGGCTGAAGGTGGAATAGGCCGTCACCAGCAGGTCGCCGAGGTAGGCGGGCTCGTTGATGTCCCGATCGATGGGATGCACGGCCTTCACGAAGCGGGCGATCTCCTGTATGGCCCGGCTCACCAGCACCGCGCGGAAGTTGTCGCCGTAGCCGAGGCCCACGCTGATACCGCTGCATACGGCGATCACGTTCTTGAGGATGGCCGCGTACTCCGTACCGTAGATATCGTCGCTCAGTGTGGTCTTGAGGAAGCGCCCGCTGAGCGCCTTGCCCATGCCCTCGGCTTTTCCCGCGTTCTGGCTGGCGATGGTCAGATAGCTCAGCCGCTCCATGGCAACCTCTTCCGCATGGCAGGGCCCGCAGATCACACCGAAGTGATCCTTGCTCACGCCCCAGTGCTCGAACAGGTATTCACCGACGATCTGGTTCGTTTCCGGCACGATGCCCTTCACTGCGCTGAACAGGGTCTTGCCCGCGAGTTCTGACTTGTCCAGCTTATCGAGCGCACCCTTCAGGAAGGCGGAGGGCACGGCGAGGATGAGCGTGTCGGCCTCTTTCACCACGGCATGTATGTCGTCGCTCATCGCGAGGCGCTCCACCTCGAACTGCGCCGCGCTGATGTAGTTCGGGTTGTGCCCGTACTTGCGGATGTGCGCGATGTTCTTCTCGCCGCGCACCCACCAGCCCGTTCGCTCCGCATTGCTGGAAAGCAGCTTCACGAGCGCCGTGCCCCAGCTGCCCGCACCGATCACGGCCACATTCCCGAGTCCCATCACCACGTCACGTTGACTTTCATTTCCTTCCCTTCGCGCAGCACGGTCACCACGGTCTCTTCGCCTTTGGTGAATTTGCCCAGGCCCTTCATGTAGCTCATCATGTCGGTGATGCGGTGCTCGCCGAGCTTCACCACCACATCGCCCGCTTTCAATCCGGCCTTCGCTGCGGGTTTGCCGTCGCTCACGCCATCGATACGCATGCCCTCACCGCTGTACGCATAATCCGGCACAACCCCGAGCGTGACCTTGAACGAAGGCGTTGAACTGGTGTCGACCGCGGTCTTCGTGAACGCCACTTTGCCGCTGTCGTTCAGGGCGACGATCAGATCCTCGACATGTCGCAGCACGCGCACCATGCCTTCGTAGTTGATCTTCTCCTCATCATCTCCGGGCTTGTGGTAGTCCTCGTGCGCTCCGGTGAAGTAGTGGATCGCGGGAACGTCCTTCAGGTAGAAACTCGTGTGGTCGCTGGGGCCCACGCCGCTTTCTGTGGTCTTGACCTTCAAAGGCTGCACCTGCCTCTCATCCTTCTTCGGCTTCCTGGTGGGTTTCGGCGTCTTCGCGTCCACGGTGGTATCCGGCCGCAGCCGGTTCCATGCGGGGGAAGTACCCACCCCGTTGATGATGACCGTGTTCAAGGAATCCAATCGGCCCACCATGTCGAAGTTGACCATGTAGTTCAACGTCTCCAAGGGCAGGGCAGGGTGCTTTGACCACCAGTTGCTACCAAGCAGTCCCATCTCCTCACCACTGAAAGCGAGAAAGAGATAGTCGTTGTTCTTCGCGTCCGGCATGCCCTGCAGGTCGCGCGCCACCTGGAGCATCATCGCCACTCCGCTCGCATTGTCATCAGCGCCATTGTGCACCCCCGGTTCACCCCTGTGAAGGGATCCTTCGATGCCGTGGCCCAGGTGATCGTAGTGCGCGCCGATCACCACCACGTTCGGCCGGCCGTTGTCGATGTACCCCGCTACGTTGTGACCGGTCAGCACCGGTCGTTCGATGTCCACGCTTACCACCACCGGTTCCCCATCGATCCCCATCTTCTTCTGAGCGGCCTTGGTCAGGAAGATCACCGGGACTCCGCACGGCTTGATCTTTTTCTTCAAGGTGCTGTCGGGATCCGTTGCCGTGGGGTCGTCGTTGTACAGCAGCACCGCGTTCGCGCCCTGCGCGATGGCATCCTTGATGCGGCGGCCGAGGTCGTGATAGTCCAGCCACTCGCTGTGCGGATGGATCCCATCTGGCGAACCGATGGAAATGGCGGCCGCGTGGTCTTTCACATCCACATCCTCGTAGTCGTTGCGGCCCTTCTCCGGTGCGATGATGCCATAGCGGCACCTGGCCAGCCGCGTGAACACCGTGGCGGAGGATGACCAACTGACCGGGTAGAAGTCCGTGCCGAGCGACAGCTTGTTCCGTCCGAGCTGCGCGGAATTCTTCGTGCCCCTGGCGGGATCACCATCGAACGGGAAGCCCTGCAGATATCCACCGTCATCGCCCTTCGCGCTCAGCCCGGTCTCCTTCATCCGGGCGATGATCCAGTCGGAGGCCATCTGCTCGTAGATGGTTGCGGTCTCCCTTCCTTGCAGGCTGTCAGAAGCCAGGTACCGGATGTCGGCCCGCATGTTGACGACAGCCAGCGAGTCCGTCTGGCGCTGCGCGGAGACAGGGACCGCCATCCCCATCAAGAAGACGGTGAGCAAGCACGGGATCGGCATCTGTCGCATCTTGACTGTTCTAGGGCCGACGAAGATATCCGGCACGCGCGGCCATACTCTTCCGGACAGGTCAATCGGGATCCTCACCACCTTTCGCCCATTCCCCGCACAGATGAAACACCTGCTCATGCTCGTCCTGGTAGGGCTTTCACTAACTGCCTGCGGCCCGACCTCGGAAGAACCGAAGGATGAAGCTGCAGCGGGCAATGACCTCCCGGCGAAGGTCTGGTCCATCGTAGATGCGCAGGACCGACGCGACGCGAAGGCCTTGATCGTATTGCTCGGCGATACCGCGGATCGTATCCGCGCTCAGGCGGCCTTGGCCCTGGCTTCCGCAGGGGATAGCAGCGCCGTTCCCGCCCTGTTGAACGCATTGGCCGACCCTGACCCGACCGTGCGTGCGAACGCCGCGTTCGCTTTCGGCTTTTGCGGTGACAGTGCGAACGTGTTCCGCCTGATCGAGCGCTTCTATCCGGAGGAGAACCCTGCGGTGCGTGGCCGTATCGCCGAAGCGGCCGGGCGCTGCGGGCGTAAAGCCGGTGCCGACCTGCTCAAAGGGCGGTCGCTGGCTTCCAGGGCAGATTCACTCGGCGTGCTGCGCGGGCTCTTCTTCGCCACAACGACCGGAAGCACGGACACGAGCCATGTGCGCCATGCGCTCTCACTCTACTCCGCGAACGACTTCGAGCTCGATGAGGCCGCACTGCAGGTGGCCGCTCGCAGCAGGGCGGAACTGGTGAAGCCCATGGCCAATCGGCTGCTGGACATCGCCATGACGGTGCCGGATTCGGGTGGTGTGGAACTGCGGTTGCCCTTGCTCATCGCGCTTGGCAAAACGGGGAACCCCGACGCGTTCATCCGCTTGCAGGAGTCGCTCGTGAACGACCCCGACCCGCGCATGCGCGCGATGGCCCTGCGCAGCATCGGTCGCTTCGAGGAGCCGAAGAAGAACGAGTTCATCTGGAATTCGCTGAAGGACACGAGCGGCATGGTGCGCGACATCGCCATTGAGCAGATGCTCACGCTGAAGGAGCTGCCCGATGGCGCGGACCTGTGGAACATGGCGCAGGAACACTACGACTATGCGGTGAAGATCCCACTGTACGGGCTGGTGATGAAGAGGGCGGATGATGAGACCCGGCGCACATGCAAGCTGCTCCTGACGAGTACACTCGAGCAAGGAGAACTGGGCCCCTATTTGAAAGCCGAGGTCATCAAGGCGTTGGCGAAGGATCGTGACATACTGGGAACAGCGGATCTTGAGAATGCCCTCCGGTCCAACGATCCCGCGATCGTGAAACAGGCGGCGTTCGAGTCCGCTCTTGAGCCACCGCGTGGCTACATCCCAAAGCCAGGTCAGGTCCGGATCGACCAACCGATGAACAAGGTCGCGCAGTTCTTCACGGACAAGCACCGCGCCTACTGGAGCGCCCTGCGTTCACAGGACGCGGGGCTGATCGCCAATGCCGCCGAGAGGATCGTCGGCGAGGACAGGGCCATGCTCAAGCCACCGGATACCACAGATGGAAACTTGGAGGATGTGAAGAGGGCACTCCATCCGATCCGCGATCTGGAAACACTCCAGTTCCTGAACGTCGCGATCGCCAAGCGCGACGGTAAGCCTGCTCCGAAGCATGCATCGCCGGGATCCAACCACCCCATCGAGCGCGCGCGCCTCGCCACCATCAAGCCCGGCCAGCAATACCGCATCACCACTTCACAAGGCGATATCGTCCTCGCTCTTGAGCGCGTTGCCGCCCCCGGTAGCTGCACGGCTTTCGATTCGCTCGTGACGGCGGGTTACTACAACGGCAAGTACTTCCACCGCGTGGTGCCGGACTTCGTGGCGCAAGGCGGCTGCCCACGCGGTGATGGCTACGGCGGCATGCCGTGGACATTACGCACGGAGATCGGTCTGGAAGGCTTCACTACTGGCGCCGTGGGGCTCGCCTCCGCAGGCAAGGACACGGAGAGTTGCCAGTTCTTCGTCATGCTCGCGGATGCACCGCACCTGGATGGTCGTTACACGCGCTTCGCACATGTGGTGAGCGGGATGGACGTAGCATGGAAACTGCGCGTGGGAGATGTGATGAAGAGCGTTTCGCGCATCGACTGAGCCGCAGAACACTTTTCACCGTTCAAAGGACTTGTCATTCCGAGCGCAGTCGAGGCATTGTGAATGATGCCTCGACCGCGCTCGGCGTGACAGTTCAAAGGACCGATCACTGCAACTCCTTCTGCACGAATGGCGTGACCAGCCGCGCCACTTCGGCCGCACCCGCATTGGAGAAGTGGATGCCATCGAGATAGTACGCCGGATCCTGCCGCAACACGGAAGCCAGATCGAACAGCGGCAGGCCACGTTCCTGAGCAAGTGCCTTGGTGGCCGTGTTGTACAGTTCCATGATCCGGCGTGTATCGCTGGAGTCTTCAGCGAGGATCGGTTGTGTCATGAGCAACAAACGCACATCGCGTGTCGCGCACAGGTCAGCGATGTGCGCGATGCGTTCGGCATAGCCCGGCACGAAGGCTTCGTGGTCGGCGAGCGACATCCGGTTTCCGCGCATACGGGACGTGTCCGGAGAAGTCGGATGCCCCGCGAACGTTGACCAGTCGATGGTGCGTGGTTCTCGTGCTTGAATGAGCCGGGTAGTTGAACCGACCACCCGACTGTGCTCCATGAACCACTGCGGAATGGAGAGATGCTCCGGCGCCAATAGCCCGGCATCCTGTTTCTCGCTGATCCGCCCGCGATCGGCCGCCCCGGGCATGAAAAGCACGATGTCCGGCCGCAGGTCCAGCAGATGGTCTTCCAGGAAGATCGCATTCCCGCGCGTGCTCGTGCCGTTCACGCCGGCGTTGCCGACCCACACGTCCAGGCCTTCAGCGGCCAACCACCCACCGAGCAGATGCGGCCACGCGGCGGCGTCATCGATGTAGGCGCATTCCGTGGTGCTGTTACCGAGGGCGATGATGCGGACATGGAGGCTGTCGGGAAGGATCTCTCCACGCAAACCGAGGCGGTTGATGCAATAGCGCACAGAGGTGTCCATGCCTGACGGCGCATGCACTACCCGGAGCTCGCGGCAACCGCAAGCCCGCCGGATCCTGCCCGAGCGGACATACGCGGGATCGGCGTCGATCAGCCGTGCGATCAACTCCCCGCCGGCGGCCAACAAAAGCAAGACCAGCCCCGGCCTGACGATCCACGAACGGAGGAAATGCTTCACCCCTGCGAAGTTGGGCGCTCAGTTCGCCGCGGGAAGAACCTCTTTCAACTTCTTTCCGAGCTCCTTGCTGAACACCTCGGCTCCCGCGTAGTTCACATGTGTCGTATTCTGGAAATGGTCATCCGGCAGATCCATGCGGCCGTAGTCCAGAACGGTGACATTCGGCAGCGCATCGAGTTTCGCGAGGTAGGCGGCAGCGCCCTCCATGTTCTGGAAGCCCTCGTAGTACGAGTGGTGATACGGCGCGATCACCAGTACGATGGGGCGCGACGTGCTCCTGAGCAGCTTCTCCCAAGCGGCCTGCTTGGCCATGTCATCCTGCCACGTGAAGACCGACTTGCGCCGCGTGGCCACCATGCGCGCGAATTGCTCGGGCTTCGGGGAGAACGTGACAAAGAACCCGCCATTGGAAATGCGGCTGCTGCCGCTGCGCTCACCGATGTACGACTTCACGTAGTCGTCGTACACGTTGAAGAAGCGCACCGCCGGGTAGTGATGGAACCAGCGTTCCTCCTTGCCGATGTATCCCGCGATCGGCGGCTGATCGATGCACGGGATGAAGTGCGCGATGTTGCCCTTGTCGTTCCGGAAGATCTCGTAATCCCAGTCGATGATGATGGGCGTTGACTTGTCCTTCTTCAGCTCCTCCGTGAGGAAGATGCTGGTGAGGTCGATCATCGTCTTCTCGATGCCGTAGTTGTAGCAGCGCGGGTCGATCGATCCCGAGACGAAGCTTCCGGCCGCGCGGGAAGAACCGAAGATGGGGATCTCCTCCTTGTGCGTTTCGTGGAAAACGCGCCAGGTCTTGTAGCTCCCTGCCGTGGTGCTCTTCAGGATCACCTGCGAGAAGAACAGCTTGTCCACCACCAGGCACAGCGCGACGATAAGCGCCGGCAGCGGCAAGAGCACACGGGTGAGCGCGCGCCTAAAACTGGAAGTAGTAGAACTGGTCTCCATATTTCCCGAGAACGATGACGAGCATGGCGACAGCTACCATGAAGGCGCGCGGGTGCTTGTAGTTGAGGTTGTGCGGCAGCCGGTATGTAAGGATCAAGAGGCCGGTGACGAAGAGGCACATGATGGCGGGGTAGATGGCCCCTTTCAGTGCGAGCGCGTGCAAGCTGAAAGCGCCGTCGAAGTCCAGCATGCGGGCGTAGATCTGGCCGGCGTGCCGCATCGATACAGCGCGGAACATCACCAAGCCCATGGACCAGATGAAGAGGGTAAGCAGCACGTTCAGCACATGGTTCAACCGGGGTGCTCCGTACAGACCGAGCGCTCGAGCCACTGCGTTCACCGGTTTCTGCACCAGGTCGGACCAGATCATCACCACCGCCTGGAAAGTCCCGAACAGTATGTAGTGCCAGGCCGCCCCGTGCCAAAGGCCGCTCAAGGTGAAGGTGAACAGCAGGTTGTAGTACCAGCGCCAACGACCCACGCGGCTGCCGCCCATCGGGTAGTACACATAGTCACGCAGCCAGGACGAAAGCGAGATGTGCCAACGGCGCCAGAACTCGCCGGTGGAGGCGCTCAGGTTCGGCCGGTCGAAGTTCATCATCAGCTTCACGCCCATCACGCGCGCCGAGCCGATGGCGATGTCCGAGTAGCCGCTGAAGTCGCAATAGATCTGCACCGCGAAAAGGAAGGCGGCGAAGAGCACGGCATAGCTGCTCACCGCGTTCGGGTTGGTGTACACCACCGTCACGTAGTCCGCGATGCGGTCCGCCACCACCACCTTCTTCAGGAAGCCCAGCGCCATCTGCGTGAGCCCGTGGATGAGGTTGTCGTAGCTGAAGGCGTGCTTCTGATGCAGCTGCGGCAAGAGCGCCCCGGGGCGTTCGATCGGGCCCGCGACCAGCTGCGGGAAGTACATCACATAGAGCGAGAAGTAGCCCAAGTTCCGTTCAGCCTTCTGGTTGCCGCGGTACACTTCCACCGTGTAGCTCAGCGACTGGAATGTGTGGAAGGAAAGACCGATGGGCAGCACGATGCCGAGGTCCGGGATCGTGTAAGGCACACCCATCGATTGGATGAGCTCCCCGATGTTCGTGTTCAGGAAGTTCCAGTACTTGAAGAAGGCCAGCACACCCACGTTGGCGATGATGCTCGCGATCAGCCAGCGTTTTCGCCTTACGCCCTGGTTGTTCTCGATCAGGATGCCCGCGCAATAGTCCACCCCGATGGTGAAGGCCAGGATCAGGATGTACACCGGCACGAAGGCCATGTAGAACCAGCAGCTCGCCGCGAGCAACATCAACCAGCGCCACTTGTGCGGCAGCAGGTAGTACAGGGTGACCACCAGCGGGAAGAAGACGAGGTATGCGCTGGAGTTGAAGACCATGGACTACGCGGGCATCCTGGAAGGAGCGCGAAAATGCGCAATCAAGCGAGACCGCCGAGAGTCAGGCAGGTCTCCCGGGGGGGGAACCGCCGATTTCGCTGATTACACTGATCACACAGATACAGTGGAACAGAGAATGCTGAGCCCAATCGGCGTCATCTGCGCAATCTGCGGTTTCTTCAGTCCACGCGCTCCGGCCGCATCTGCGGGAAGAGCAGCACCTCCTGGATCGCCGGGTTGTTCGTCAGCAGCATGACCAGTCGGTCCACACCGATGCCCACGCCCGAGGTCGGCGGCATGCCGTATTCCAGTGCGCGCAGGAAATCCTGATCGATGAACATGGCCTCGTCATCGCCGCGTTGCTGCAGCTTCAGTTGGTCCTCGAAGCGCTCGCGTTGGTCGATCGGGTCGTTCAGCTCGCTGTAGGCGTTGGCCAGTTCGAAGCCGTTCACGAACAACTCGAAGCGTTCCGTCAGGCGCGGATCATCGCGGTGCTTCTTGCACAACGGGCTCATCTCGATCGGGAAGTCGCACACGAACGTCGGCTGGATGAGTTCGGGCTGTACGAGCGCACTGAACAGCTCATCGATGAGCTTGCCCTTGCCCATGCTCGGCTCCACATGGATGTGATGCTGGGCACAGAGCGAGCGCAGGGCCGGCTCATCCATCTCCAGCACGTCCTTGCCCGTCTTGTCCCGGATCGACCCGCACATGGTGATCCGCTTGAACGGCGCTGTGAACTGCAGGGTGTTCTCCTTGAAGGTTGCGGTGGACGACCCATTGGCGGCGATGCAAACCTGTTCGAGCATGCGCTCCATGAAGCCCATCATCCAGCGGTAGTCGCGCCAGGCGACATACATCTCCATGATGGTGAACTCCGGGTTGTGCGTGCGGTCCATGCCTTCGTTGCGGAAGTTGCGGCTGAACTCGAACACGCCTTCGAAGCCGCCAACGATCAGGCGTTTCAGGTAGAGCTCGTTCGCGATGCGCAGGTAGAGCGGGATGTCCAGCGCGTTGTGGTGCGTGACGAAGGGCCGCGCTGCCGCACCGCCGGGGATCGGCTGCAGCACGGGCGTATCCACCTCATGGTAGCCGGCACTGGTCATGCACTCGCGCATCGCCGTGATGATCCGCGAACGCTTCAGGAAGGTCTCCTTCACGCCGGGGTTCACGTTCAGGTCCACGTAGCGCTGGCGGTAGCGCTGCTCGGGATCGGTGAACGCATCGTGTATGTTGCCCGCCTCGTCGGTCTTCACCACGGGCAGCGGCTTCAGAGCTTTGCCGAGGATGTGCAACTTCTTCACATGCACGGTGGTCTCGCCCGTGCGCGTCTTGAACACATGCCCCTCCACGCCGAGGAAATCGCCCAAGTGGATCAGGTGCTTCCACACGTCATCGTACATCGACTTGTCCTCGCCCGGAGCGATCTCGTCCCGCGCGATGTAGATCTGCATGTCGCCGGTGTGGTCGCGGAGCACAGCGAAGCTGGCCTTGCCCATCAGGCGGAAGCTCACCAACCGGCCCGCGAAGACGACGTCGAACGACTGCTCGTTGAATTGGGCGCGGATGGCCGCAGCCG
Source organism: uncultured Chryseobacterium sp. (assembly GCA_964649165.1). Taxonomy (GTDB): domain Bacteria; phylum Bacteroidota; class Bacteroidia; order Flavobacteriales_F; family PHOS-HE28; genus PHOS-HE28. Next base: position 1,461 of record CAZYPC010000116.1, on the reverse strand, counting down.
TGTGCGTATTCGGGAATTCCGCCGCGGGGAACGGATCGATACCGCGCGCACGAAGCTTGGTCAACGCCTCGCGGCGCACCAGCTCCTGCTCGCTCAAATGCTCGGACATGGGTTGAATGAAAGGGCCGCGAAGATACCCGCCCGGATCCAGCGATGGTCGTTCGTCTTCTTCGGATGCGGTACGTGATCACCAACCACGCAACGGCGATGTGGGGAATACCCGTATGATCATTCCAGATGCGTGAGCAACCACCGGATCGTGATCAGTGACGTGACGATGCTGATGAAGAAGATCCACTTGCCATGACCGCGGTCATCGCTGTTGTAGACGTACACCCGTCGACCATCGGGCAGGATCTTTTTCGCCGTGTTCAGGTGGTAGCCGATGAAGACCGCGAGGTACGGGAACAGCACAACGCAGACGTAGCCGATGAGCACGCGGATGGTTTGTGGCTCGGCTGGCTCGGCGAGTTCTTCGATGCGGGCGGTGGTGAGCACTTCGGCATCCGGAACGTATTGGCCACGCTCGGCCAGCAGCCGGCGAGCGAGCTTGCGGTCCAGCGCGTTCCATTCATCGGGTTTGCGCGCGATGTCCTGCAGTTCCTCATCGCTGAAGGAGAAGAGGTAGTGGTCGGCGGGCACCTCGGCCAGCTCCTTCTCGGCGGCCTCTTCCAGAGCGGTTTCCGCGGGCAGCAGTTCCAGGCGCGGCAGCTTCACCACGAAATAGTCAGGTACGGCCCCCAGAATGGCCCCGCTCAGGAACTTGCGGTTGTCCTCGAGCACAGGCGCGAACCCGAGCTCCTGTAGTTCTGCCATGAAGGCTTCCGCCTCTTCAGGTGTACGGAAAGTCCGGATGGGTGTCGGCTCTTCCATGGCGGGTCCCTTGCAATGGTAGCGAGGGCACCGCGTTCTTCATGCACGGTGCATCGGCGCTGGATCAACCGTCGATCCTTGATCTCCCGGATCCATCTCGGCCAGCATGGCGAGCGTGGCGCACAACAGTTCAGCCTGGTGCGCATCCAGGGTCGTGCCACGGACCTGCGCCAGGATGCGTGCCCGTTCGCGCACCGGATCGAACGGCGGATCGGCGTCTGGAATCGGGAGCTTGGGCTCGGGAGGTGCGGTGGACATCGTTGCGATGCGCGACTGCTGAACCAGACGCGCGAACACAAGGGTAGATGTCCGCTGTCCCGGCTGAAATACCCAGTTCAGGGGAATTTGATGCGAACGAGTTCGGCGGCCCTTCCGTTCGCTCAGGCAGCGGTGCGAAACGGTTCGTTCACAACCTTTGAGGCTCGCGAAGAGCACTGGTTCACCATCTGCGCCCGATGGCAGCGCGAAGGAAGATCGGGGTCGGGCTTTCCACGCTTCCGGTCGAAGGCCGGTAGGCGGAGGTACCGACCGAGATCCCCGCCGATGTGAACCACTTTCGTTCCAGTGTCACTTCGCCGCCGAGTCTTA
>CAZYPC010000115.1:0-13123 GCA_964649165.1 uncultured Chryseobacterium sp. | reverse complement strand
TGGATACCGTGCGCCGCGGCCAGCGGAGCACGCGCATGGAAGAGCACCACGAGGATCTCTCGTTCACCGGCGAAGGAGCCCAACCGGACCTGAAGCGGATCATCGATGCGGGCCTGGCCACCTTGCCTGAAGTGCAGCGCTCGGTGATCCTGCTGCGCGACCTGGAGGGCTACACGTACGAGGAGATCGCCGAACTCACCGGCCTGAACCTGACCCAGGTGAAGGTGTACATCTATCGGGGCCGCACCGCGCTGAAGGAATACATCGGCAAACTGGAGATCGTCCTGTGATCCTGGACCGCACCACATATGAGGCCTGGCTGCTCGATCGCATCGAGGGCAACCTCACGCCCGCCCAGGAGCGTGAGCTCGATGTGTTCCTTGCCGCGAACCCGGATCTGCGCGCTGACATCCATGAGCTGCCTGCCGTGGATGGGGAAGGCCCCGACGCGTTCGATGGAAAAGATGCGCTGAAGAAGCGTCTCCCACCCATGGGCCTGCCGGATGCCGCACGGCTCAACGAGTTTCTGATCGCACGGTTGGAGGGCGATCTGGATGCAACACAGCTCAAAGCACTGGACAGGTTCCTTTACGAGCATCCGCAGTTCGCACAGGATGCGAAGCGCATCAGTGCCAGCAGGGCGGATGCGAGCCCTGTCCCCTTCGAGGACAAGCCTTCCATCGAGCGCCATTTCCCGCCGCAGGGAATGCCGGACAAGCACCGCGTCCTGGACTTCCTCATCGCCGCGCAAGAGGGCGACCTGACCCAGGCACAACGGCGCGCATTGGCCGAATTGCTCCGCAGCGATCCGGTTGCCCGGAAGGAGCAACGACTGGTCGCGGCCGCTAAAGTGGTGAGGGAGCAGGTCGTGTTCGCCGGAAAGGCGGACCTCAAGAAGCGTGAGGTGCGTGTGATCGCGCTGTGGCAGCGCTATGCCGTCGCCGCGAGCATCGCCCTGCTCTTGGGCTTTGCCTGGTGGATGTCGCGTACGGAACAGGGTGATGGGCCTGCCATCGCTGATAAGGAGAAGCAGAGGAACGAGATTGTCCCTCCGCGGTTGGAGCCGTCCACACGTACGCAGGATCCGGTGGGAACTCCAGATGTGAAGTCGCAGGATCCAGCGCCGAAAGAGCCGACGGATACGATGCGCGGAACGGATGCCGAACGGAGCACCCCGGGAGCAACGGATCGGAACATGAAAGGGTCGCATCCGGCACCCGAGCAGGAACCGGCGCAGCGCCCAGCGCCCAGTGTGCCCTTGGACGTTCCTGCACCTGAACCCCGATTGGTGGAAACTCCGGCGCAGGACCAGGAACAGCCCGCTCCCGAAGTGGCCGAAACCCCGGTCCCGGAAGCCTCGCACGCCGTGTCTCCCACAACAGACGGTGGAGCGGTGGCCGTGGCGGCGACCAGCCCGGATGAAACAGGTGGGACCGCTATCGGCACCGCGCTGGCCAATACGGTGCGGCGCGGCGTTCTGGAGACCGATGATCGGACGAGCGGGCTCGATGGCGATGATGCGCTCGCCATGGCGAACAAGGCCATCGGGGCCATCACCGGAGGAAAGGGCCGCGTGGACGTGCGCCCCAAAGGTGCCCGCAGCGGTTGGAAGCTCCGGCTCGGCCAGAACCTGGCCATTTCGGCCAGCACAGGCCGATAACGCGATCGCGGTAGTCGCATTCACGATCCTTGGGTTTTGTTGTGCGGTCGTTCACGAACGCGGCTTCCGATTTCCCGCTGCTTGCGCCCGGAAACAGGGACTTCGCCGCTCATCACCATCCATCAACCGCTCATCGATCCATCACCGTTGAACTGTAACAGACACGCCACAAGGATCGTCTCACGACCAGAAACAGGACAAAACACCTCCGCCATGAAAACCTCCGCCACACGCCTCGCGATCGCCATCGCCACCGTGTTCACCCTCGGGTCCGTCCGTGCAGCGGAACCCGTTGCACCCGTGATCTCCACCGCCCCAGCGGCCATGGAGCGCGAACTGGAACGCCAGATCGACAAGTACGTCACCTATCCGCTGCTGGAGCGCGTGCACCACATGGATGGTGAGGTCTTCGTCAGCTTCGTGATCGATACGGAGGGCAGGGTGAAGGTCATCAGCGCCCGCAGCCAGAACACCGCGCTGTGCGAGTACGTGCTCCGCATGCTCGCCAAGGTGGACATCGGTAGCAACCCCGAAGGGCTGTGGAAGACCACCCACATGAAATTCGCTTTCCGGCCCGAGGTGTAAGGGGTACACCCGTGACGGCCGCAGCGCCCCGCACCGGGATCCCTGGTGCGGGGCTTTTCATACCCACATGTAGGGAAGCCCAAAGGGCTACGTCCGCCACTCATCACGGAAGGGCTACCGCTGGAACGATCCGCCTATGCAAGCGTGTAACATGCGCGCACATTTGACCGTCAGATGATCACAAACCAACCAACAACAACACTTGTCATGAAAACCAGCATCCTCCGTTCCGTCACCCTCCTCCCGATCCTTGTTCTTGCCGGCATGGCCTGTGCCATCGGCCCCGTGCCGAAGGCCAACGTGAACAACCCTGCAGCCCTGGAGCATGAACTCCAGCACCAGATCGACAAGCTGGTCATCTATCCCCTGATGGAGCGCACAGGAACCATGGACGGTGATGTGGTCGTCAGCCTGGTGGTCGATGAACAGGGCCAGGTGAAAGTGACCGGCGCACAGAGCAACAACCCCGCCCTGCAGGCGTACGTGCTGAAGAAACTGGCCAAAGTGGATGTGGGGACGAACCCCGGTGGTGTTTGGAGGACCAGTCACTTCCGGTTCCGCTTCCATCCAGAGTCTTAACGGAACGCTGTCCCGCTATCGAACGCCGCCCCCACCGGGCGGCGTTCGTTTTTCAGACGTTCCGGAAGGAGTGCCGCTCATCCCTGATGGCGGACCTTCCGTCAAGAGATCCGTGGGTGCCTGTAACAACACGGCACCTTTGAGCGTCCGATGAGCATACGAAGCCAAAGGACGACCACCATGAGAACGCTTTTCACCAGAAGCCTGCTGATGATCGCCGTGATGTCCGCTTTCACGGCCGCCGATGCCAAGCGACCCGCAGACCCCCTGCGCGCTAACGTCCCTTCCGCCCAGGAGCGCGAACTGAAGAAGCAGATCAACCAGCACGTCACCTACCCGCTCATGGAGCGCAAGCGCGAGATGGACGGTGAGGTGCAGGTGAGCTTCGTGATCAATTCGGCGGGCAAGGTGGAGGTGATCTCCGCAGCCAGTGACAATGAGGCCCTTCGCGCTTACGTTCTGCGCAAGCTGGACCGGATCGATATCGGCGACAATCCCTCCGGGACCTGGAAGACCGAACATATGCGCTTCGTCTTCCGGCCTGAGGCGTAGTCCCAACGCCCCGTTCTCGAGCAGCCCCGGCCTTCGCGTCGGGGCTGCTCTTTTTCAGGTCCAGGCTTTTCATCGGCGGCTGTAACAAACCGGGGGTGCACTCTGTCCTACGAGCAGAACACCGCAGACCATGAAACCCTTGAACCTCCTTGCCCTCGCTGCTTGCCTGCCCTTCGCCGCGCTCGCGCAGACCGATACGGCCCGCGTCGATACCACCACGGAACGGGGCTTGGAGCAGCACAGACTGGAACTGGGCATCAATTCCAAGCAGGGCGCCTACGCCCAGGTGAAGGACAACGATGACGATGGCAACGACACCATCCGCATCGAGCTGAAGCACCAGGTCATCCGCATCATCAGCACGAAGAAGCTCTCCTCCGTCCTCAGCGCGGACAGCTTGACGGATGATCTGCGGGATGCGCGCCGCGAACGCCGCAATGCGTTCACCTACTGGAGCGGCATCGATGTCGGGATCAACAGCTTCATCACCTCCGATGGCCGGTATGGCGATGGCCCCAAGGCCGGCCCGATGCTGCTGAACAACCTGCGCAGCCGGTGGGTGAGCATCAACTTCATGGAGCAGAAGTATGAGTTCGGAAGCCATCATGCGGGTCTGTTCTGGGGTCTCGGCCTGGAATTCACGGGCTATCACCTCAGCGAGAACGCGACCCTGGGCTACAATGGGGACAGCACCTTCGCCACCTCGGTGGAGAACCCGCAGTTCACCAAGAACAAACTGCGCCAGATCGGTCTGCGCCTGCCGCTGATGTTCGAGTTCAACACCAAGCGGGCACCCCTCCCGGCTTCCCCGGAGGAGTGGAAGAAGTTCCATGACAAGAACGGCTTCAGCCGAAAGGGCAACTTCCACTTCGCCGCCGGGGTGGTGGGCAGCTGGTACTTCGACACCATGTACAAGCAGAAGTTCCGCGAGGGTGGCGAGAGCAAGAAGGTACGCGACAAGGGCGACTACAACCTGCTGCCCTACCGCCTGGCCGCCCGGGGCCAGATCGGCATCGGCTCCTGGAACTTCTTCGCTGAGTATGGCCTGACGCCCCTCTTCGAGAAGGGTACCGCCCCGGAGGTCATGCCCGTCACCGTGGGCCTTACGCTTATCGGTTTCAACTAGGGAAAGGCGCGCGCGACAAGGGGAACATGCACGAGCGCCGGCCCGGAGCCTCGTCCACCATCAGTGGGCGGGGCTTCACCTATTTTCGCCGTCCTTTCCAAAGAACCCGCATCTCATGGGCCGCATCTTCGAAAAGCGCAAGCACAAGATCTTCGCACGCAACGCCAAGCTCAGCAAGCTCTTCACCCGCATCGGCAAGGAGATCGCCATGGCCGTGAAGGCCGGCGGACCAAGCCCCGAGGCCAACTCCCGCCTGAAGATGGCCATCCAGAACGCGCGCGGGGCCAACATGCCGAAGGACAACATCGATCGCGCCATCAAGAAGGCGGCCGGCGGGGGCGAGGCGGACTACAGCGAAATGACCTACGAGGGCTACGCTCCGGGCGGTGTGGCCATCTTCGTGGAGACCAGCACCAACAATCCCACGCGCACCATCGCCAACGTGCGCAGCTTCTTCACCAAGTGCGAAGGCACCATCGGCACGAGCGGCTCACTGGCGCACGTCTTCGAACGCAAGGCCGAGTTCGTCATCGACAATGCCGCGCTGAAGGGCAAGGACGGCGATGAGTTCGAGATGGAAGCCATCGATGCCGGCGCCGACGACGTGATCCGCGATGAGGAAGGGTTCATCATTCTCGCACCCTACACGGGGTTCGGTGCCATGGCCCAGAAGCTCGAGCAGCTCGGGGTGGAGAGCAAGAGCGCCGAACTGAAGCGCTTCCCGCTGTCCATGATCCCGGCGGACCTGGTGACCGCCCGCAACGTGATGAAGCTCGTGGACCTGCTTGACGAGGATGATGATGTGAACGCCGTGTACCACAACATGGAGCTCACGGAGGAAGTGGAGGCGGAACTGGCGAAGGGGTGAGCCCTGCCGCTGGCGCATTCACGGCGTCTTGAACCGCACGTGATACCGGGTGCCTTTCTCGTTGCTTTCGACGGTGAGGTATCCGTTGAGCTGCTCGACCAGGCTGTCGATCAGGCTCATGCCCAGCGTGGCGCCGTCGTGGGTCAGTTTCTCTTGCGGGATGCCGATGCCGTCGTCGGTGTACAACAGGTCGAACTCCCTGTCGCTCACGCGTGAGATCCGCAGATCGATCAGGCCGCTCTCGCGACCCACGAACGCGTGCTTGAAGGAGTTCGTGATGAGCTCGTTCAGCACCAGGCCCAACGGCACCATGGTGTCCAGGTCCAGGGACAACCCTTCATCGATGGTCGTGCGATAGTGGATGGTGTCGCGCACGTTGTTCAACTGCACCAGCTCGGCGAAGAGCTCTTTGAGGTACTGTCCGATGTCGAGCTGCACGAGGTCATCGCCCTTGTAGAGCTTCTCATGGATGAGCGCCATGCTGGCCACGCGGCTCTGGCTCTGCCCGAAGACCTGCTGTAATTTCTCGTCGTCGATGGTCTCGCTCTGCAGCCTGAGCAGGCTGGCCACCACCTGCAGGTTGTTCTTCACGCGGTGGTGGATCTCCTTGATCAGGACATGGATGCGTTCGTTCGCCCGTTCCAGCTTGTCCTTCTCCATCTGGAGCGCCAGGTTCTGCTCGAGGTCCCGCTCGCGCGCGGCCTTCAGGTTGTCACGCATCCGTGCGAGGGCGTTCCCCAGCACATCCTGTTCGCCGCGTAGCGGGACCGCAGTGTCATAGTTCCCCTTGCCGATGGCGTCCGCACTGGCGGCCAGCGAACGGATGTTGTCGATCATGCCGTTGAAGGTGCGCGCCATCTGGCCGATCTCGTCGTTGGCATTCACCGGTACGTGGGCACGCACATCCCCCAATGAAAGTGCGCTGGTGGCGCTGGTGACCTCATCCACCGTGCTGCGGATGCCCCGCATGATGACGAAGGCCATCACGCCCACCGCGCCCACCACTCCCAGCAGCGCGCACAGGGTGATGATGAGCCTCCGCTCGGCGTACTGCGAGTTCGCCGCCGTGGCCGCGATGATGTCCGCGATCGATCCTTCCTCCACCACCCGCAAGTGCTCCATGGCCTTGCTGCTCAGGTTCCACCACTCGGCCGGGCTGGTGCGCATGCCGCGCAGCGTCCGCTTCTCGTGGATGGTGCCGATCATGGTGCGCATGTAGTTCACCTCATCGCCGCGGAACACGTCCCGGTAAAGCGCCTGCACCTCCTCCTGCGCGTCCCGCTGGAACAGCAGCGTGTTGGTCTCGTATTGCGCGATACGCTCGTTCAGTTCCCCGTACTGGGATGGAGGGATGGTGTCCTCGGTGAGGGCCCTGGTGATGCGTGTGCGCAGGTCGTTCAGCGCCTCTTTCGCGTTCAACAGGCTCAGGTGCGCGAACAGTTTCTCATTGGTCTCGGCATCCATCGCCTGCCGGAAGATGAGCCCGAGATATTCCACCTGTCGCCCGCTCATGCGGCGGTATTCGAGCTCGGCCTCCGCAGCGGCGATCCGTTTCTGCGTCACGCGCTCGCGCAGCACCCCCAGGATGGAAAGTGTGGTGCCCGGGCGCACCTCAGGATCGAGTTGCAGTTCCGGGTCCTCCAGGCGCGCTCGCACGTCATCCGTACCGGTGCGGCGCAACTCCATGCGCTTCTCGTTCTCCTCCACCCCCACGAGCCACGCCACCGACTGTGCGCCTTCCTGCTGCAGCGCATCCGCCAGATCGCCCAAAAGCTGGATGTTCCGCGATTGCGTGCTCACGTAGCCCAGCACATCCCGGCGCTTCAGGCTGCCATCCACCTGCTTGCTGATCAGCAGCACAAGCCCCGTCACCGGGATGCCCAGGGTGATGAGGAACTTGGTGCGTACGGGAAGATCGGCGAAGCGCCAGGCCATGGTCCGGGCGAATGTAGGCGACCACATCTTGTACAGGCGTGGCCGGGGTCTCCCCTACATTCGGCACGATGGAGACCACGGAAAAGAAGATCAACGAGGCGTTCGCCACCCTGGATGCCAAGATCCAGCAAGCGCAACTGGGCGGCGGAGCGGAACGCATCACCGCCCAGCACAAGAAGGGCAAGCTCACCGCCCGCGAACGCTTGAACCTCCTGCTGGATGAAGGCAGCTTCCAGGAGATCGGCCAGCTGGTGACGCACCGCAGCACCAATTTCGGGTTGGACCAACAGGTCTTCCTCGGCGACGGCGTGGTCACCGGTTACGGTACCATCGACGGCCGGCTCGTGTACGTGTTCTCGCAGGATTTCACGGTGCTCGGTGGCTCACTCGCCGAAGCCCACGCCGAGAAGATCTGCCGCATCATGGACCTGGCCATGCAGAACGGTGCTCCCGTGATCGGCCTGAACGACAGTGGCGGCGCCCGCATCCAGGAAGGCGTCGTGTCGCTCGGCGGCTATGCTGACATCTTCTTCCGCAACGTGCGCAGCAGCGGCGTGATCCCCCAGATCAGCGCCATCATGGGACCGTGCGCGGGCGGGGCCGTGTACTCCCCCGCACTCACCGACTTCGTGATGATGGTGGAAGGGACCAGCTACATGTTCGTTACCGGACCCAACGTGGTGAAGACCGTGACCCATGAGACGGTGACGGCCGAAGAACTGGGAGGCGCCTCCACACACGCGAGCAAGAGCGGCGTGGCGCATTTCACCGCACCCAACGGGCTGGAAGCCCTGCGGGAATTGCGGCGGCTGGTCTCGTTCATTCCGAGCAACTGTGAGGAGGACCCTCCTGTGGTGGCCTATACACCGGGGGATGAGTCACGGCCGGAACTGGACACGATCATCCCGGAGAACGCCAACATGCCCTACGACATGCGGGCCGTGGTGAACGCGGTGATCGATCCCGACAGCAGCATGGAAGTGCATGCCGACTATGCGCGCAACATGCTGATCGGCTTCGCCCGGGTGGAAGGCCGCACGGTCGGTTGCGTGGCCAACCAGCCCGCCGTGCTCGCCGGAGTGCTCGACATCGACGCCAGCATCAAGGCCGCGCGCTTCGTGCGTTTCTGTGATGCGTTCAACATCCCGCTGCTCGTGTTCGTGGACGTGCCCGGCTTCCTGCCCGGCACCGATCAGGAGTGGCGCGGCATCATCGATCACGGCGCGAAACTGCTCTACGCCTTCAGCGAAGCAACGGTGCCGCGGATCACCGTGATCACGCGCAAAGCGTATGGCGGCGCCTACGATGTGATGAACAGCAAGCACATCGGCTGCGACATGAACTATGCATGGCCCAGCGCCGAGATCGCAGTGATGGGCGCCAAAGGCGCCGCCGAGATTATCTTCAAGAACGAGATCGCCAAGGCCGCCGACAAGGACGCGAAGTGGAAGGAGAAGGAGGCCGAGTACAAGGAGCAGTTCGCCAACCCGTACGAAGCCGCCGCGAGGGGCTACGTGGACGAGGTGATCCGCCCCAGTGATACCCGCATCAAGGTCATACACGCCCTGCGCATGCTGCGGAACAAAGTGGACAGGCTGCCGAAGAAGAAGCACGGGAATATCCCGTTGTGAGCGGCGGGCGAGGGTGAAAAGGCGAGAGGGTAAGAGAGTTACGCCCTCTTACCCTCCCGCTTTTTCTCCTCCCAGCGCGTCTATCTGGCGTTGAGCTTCACCGCCTTCTTCACCAGCGGCTCATCGTTCACGTACAGTGCGCAGAAGTAGGTGCCCGCAGCGAGTGACGTGGTATCCCAGCCATAGCTGAAGGTTCCCGCGGTGCGCGTGCCCTCCTCCTGCACCTGGATCGTGCGGCCGCTCGCATCGGTGATCACCAGGCGCACAGCACCCGCAGCGGCCACGGTGTAGCGCAGTTCGGTGCGGTCCGCCACAGGGTTGGGGATGATGCTGAGGTCGGTTTCCAAAGCGGCTTCCATGGTCGTTGGACCTCCCATAGCACGATGGTCGGCACCGTTGGCGCAACACGCGGCCAGTTGATCGCGGAGGTGATTCATTTCGGATCGCAACTCGCTGATGGTGGTCTCCTGTTTCTGGTATCCAGCTACCAGCACCGGGATCAATCCCGTATAATTCACAGCCTTGAGTTCCACGGCGGGATACACTTCATTGCCCATGGAATCGATCTTGGCCAAAAGTGACGTGGATTGGACCAACTGCGGGAAAGACTCTTGAACCTCCTGGGCAAGAAACCCGATCTGTTCACCTTGCGGCAAGCCCATGCGATCGCGGGCCTCATCCGTGTAGCGGTACTTGTGCGGAACCAAGGCCATCAAATTCTGTGACACATCAGGCAACTCCTCCACCTGTGTCTTCAGCGAAGCGTCGGAGAAGATCATGGACGTGCCGTGGAACAGGTTACCGGTGATCTGCGCTCGGCCTGCGAAGTAGCCGGCCCAGGAAGTAGGCCCCAAGCCGGTGTAATCGCCATACACGCTGATGTTGTTCGCCAAAGTATCCGCGACGGCGTAGTTCACAGCCCCGTAAACTCCGTATCGCGTTATCCCCGTGCCGGTGCCGGCATTGGCGGCGTAACCTGAAACTCCCGTGGCCGTAGCGGAAGTTCCTTGGCCTGCACCGTAGACGCCGACCGTTTTTACGCCCGTGGTCGAGGGTCCGATAGCAAAGCTGCGCACGCCGTACGTTTCTTGGGAACCAGCTGATGCCGAAACGTTCACACCATAACTTTTCTGCACATTGCCCGCACCCGAGGCGGGAGCCGAAGAGGTGAAAAGACCCGTGCTGTTGGTCACGGCAGAACCGGATTGCCATTGCGAAACGGCATAGGCACCATAGCTGTTGGTCGTCGGACCACCCGGCTTGGCCTCAGCAGAAAGTCCGTAGACGTTCTGCATGGTGGCCGTCCCGCTCACCGTGCCGTAGGCGCCATACGCCGAACCAGTGGACATCGTAGTACCGGTGTTGGACACCTCGCCCCGTGTTCCGTACAGCGCACCGGTCGATCCGGCAGAGGCAGCCACGCGACCGTAGATCGCGCTTGTGCCGGTGGAAGTCACTCCACTAGCGTTCACGTTCGCCGTGCCTTGGATGGCGTAGCCAGTAGTACTGACCTTTGAGATCGTACCCTGAACGCCTACCGGATTTGGAACGGTCGTCGTCTCGGCATCCACTGCGGCCGCCACACCGATCTGCTGTCCTCCAACGCCTGCGGCACCGCTGAAGGCCACATTGATCCCGCTGTTCGCACCGATCATGCTCTGCTTGCCCTTCACGTCCAATTTCGCCGCCGGCCAAGGTTGTCCGATACCCACTTTCCAATCCTCTTCAGGGCACGAACCGTTCGTCGTATTCGCCTGGAAAGCCGTGTAGATGCGACCCGTCGTCCAGTCTGAGCCCCATTCACAACCGGCACCGCCACCGGTCGGCGGCCAGGTGTTGATGTTCCGCCAATGCACTTTGCCTTTCATGTCTGACACGAGCACCTGATGCAACGTGTCGTTCCGATAGTCGCGGATCAGGCTATCAATGCGGACCGTACCGTCGTTCACATGCAACCGTTCCGTCGGGTCGGCAGCCGCGCCGTTGATCACACCCGCCCGGTAGAAGTCCCCGATGCCCACATTCGCCGTGGTGTCCGTGGGTATGTAAATGCGCAGGGCCTCCATGCCCTCCAGGCTTTTCGCCCCGTACGGTTTGGGCGACGACACCTGGTAATCGTTCGTGAACATGAACCGCATCCGGTCCGTGCCCCAAGGAGCATCGGCCGGGTTGTCGCTCCACTCGATAACCGCGTCCGAGCGGTCGTTCACCTCGCCGCTGGTGTAGTTCATCGGGTTCGTGTAGGCGTACTTCTGGCCCACGTACATCTGGTCGCTGTTCCCCGTCATCGTTACGCCGTTGCGCATCCACGGACGGAATCCGAAGTCCTGGGCGTAGTTGATCGCGCTTGCAGCGCTGTCCGTCAAGTGCAAGCGCGTGAACGGGCCAGGGTTGCTGAAAAAGGGCTCCACCGGGCTGATGCCGACAAAACCGGTGCGCGGCACGTTGAAGGTGTTCAGCGTGGCGCCATTGATCGGATACAACTGCATGCGCCGGATCGAGTCCGTGTAGAACTGGATCGGGTGATTCCCGTTGTGGCGGATCTCAACAGGGTTTGGGTTGGGTCCCATCTGACCCACGTAGGAGCCAGCAGGGGGATTGTTGCCGAACGCCGAGACCTGTGCATGCAAGCGGCACAGCGCAGTCATGGTCACGGCTAGCGTGACCACTCTCCATATTCTCATCGATCTCATGGTCTTCAGGTTGTTACTCAAACTGAAAGACCGGACCGCTGCTACTCGGTCAACACGAACTTGAACGACTGTCCCTCCTCGCCATTCTGGACTCGCAGTACATATGCGCCCCTCGCCCAGCCACTCACATCGAGTTTCCAGACCCCTTGCATACGTCCTTCTCTCCAAACCAACCTGCCCACCATATCCCTCACCTCGACTCGGCTGGCAACCGGGAGCCCGCGAACAACCACCTGGGCCGTGGCAGGGTTCGGGAATAACTCAACAGCGCCTTCCGGTGCTACTGGTATGCCCAAGTTCGATGGACATCCTTCAGGGTCCGACGTGAGGCAAACATTGTCAATGAACAGGTATGCAGCTGGCGCGTTGAGGGAGTAGCCGACAGCTACCGTGTCAGTGTGGGCATTGTCGAAGTGGTTGCCGATCATCAGGTACTGATAGGCGCTATCCGCTACGAAACTGCCACTTACCGAGGTCCACGCCACCGTATCCGCTATGATCCATGGGGAATATACCTGCGCGTGGTTCACCATTGCGGGTAGCGGATCGTCCTGTTCCCATTGACGAGACTCTGTGGTGAATAGGGCACCGACATTGTTAGAAGCCATCCAGACATATGGATACTGAGAGTTCCCGTTCCAAGCTACGTTGGCATAGAAGCTCACGTAGTAAGTCTGGCCTACCGACAAGGGCGTGTTAAGCTGGACCATCAGAAACTCCCTCGTTGGGTACGGTGAAGTGGCGTATGTCAAGATACCCGCGTAGTTATCCCCATCCTGTGGGTACTGAAAACCGACGTAGTTGAGGGGTTGGCTGTACGCCGCACCATATCCGCCACACGCTTGGAAGTAGTCGGGGCTTTCACCTCCGGAGAACCAGCCGAGTGGGCCGTCCTGCGGATACGTAAAGCCGGAGTAGTGCCAACAAGTATCCGCTTCTTCAAATGATGGATTAGGCACCAGGTTCTGCGCTTCGCAGCGGAGAGCGGCAACGAACAGCAGGCAGCCCAGCACACAGCCAAGGCACGTTCCGAGCCGCCTGTTGTTCATCGCTTCTGAAATCATCGTTCGTTCATTTCGTGTTGACCGGGGTAGCATGGCCCGGTCTCTTCCGCTCCTTTCAAGTCCTTGTCCGTCGCGGGTTGCGGCAAGGCTCCGAAAGTTATGCTTCGACAAGCTCAGCATAAAGACCGCCTCGGCCGGTGTGGCGCTGCCTACTGCGCTTCAACAAGCGCCGGGTCGGTTTCAGGTTCTTTCCATGGTGCAGGGTTCAGGTGTTGGTTCACGGCATTACCACCGTGGTGTCTTTGCGCATCGTGGCGATCAGGCTGTCGAGTGCCCGGGCCAGTTGCTCCATCAACATGCCGTGGTGTGCGAGGCGGAGGGAATCCCAGTTGTGCGTTCCCTCTTGCCACATCGGATGGATCCACGGGCGGATCTCTTCGGGTCCACCGCATGTCCCGGGGCCATTGGCCCGCGCGCGCAGGCCATAGGT
>CAZYPC010000114.1:0-14374 GCA_964649165.1 uncultured Chryseobacterium sp. | reverse complement strand
TGGTGACGCCCATGCTGTCGTTGCTCACATCGATCCAGCGCTGGGCGCAGAAGAAATCGTTGTTGCTGCCGGGGATGCGGCCGCTTTCGGGTGTGACGCACGTATCGCCGATGCCGATGCGGACGGTGGCGTCGAAAATGTCGAACGGCAGAGCGACATGATACGCGTGCTTGTCTCGCTCAGCGGGTATTTGAGCTGTGCATTGGACCCAAGTACAAGTGGGGTGCGGCATGACCTTGACTTGGAAACGAACGGTATCGATCTCGATCACATTCGGGTCGAGACTTGGGACCTTCAACCAGTGGAACGGCTCGGTCTGAGCGTCGAAATGTCGGATCGGTGGCGAAGGCGGTGCTTCCTCCAATCCAGGCATTTGCCAGAGCTTGTTGACATACCACGCAGCACTATCCGCAAAGTCCTGCTTCACACGCCATTGGTCTTTGGTGAAGTGCGCATCCGGATCACTGATGCTGCACCAGGATCCCCAGGTGTGCTCGTGCCACATGACGATGCTGCGCTTGGCGCGATAAAGGAGATGCGGGTCGATGGGCTCCTTCAGGATCTTGGCCGCCTCGAGCAGGTTGGTGAGCCGCGCGCTGAGCACGCGCACATCGCCTTCCTCCTTCGCCGTGCTGTAGGCGCCATCTTCCCAATAGGGCGTGAAGTCGCCGCTCCAGGTGGGGATCTGCGTGCCGTACTTCTGTTCGAACTGTTGCATCATCGTGCCCGCGTTGGCGATGATCAGGCGCGGTGAGCTGTACTTCTCGTTCCACTCGCGCACGAAGTCGCTGAGGGTGCTGTCCACGGGACCGTTGTCGCTCACGATGTTGTAGCGCCACTGCACCATGTCGTAGGGATAACCCTTCACGGCGAGCTCGTTCATGTAGGCGGCGATCTTCCGCGTGCCGCGCTCCTTGATGGCCCCGGCCGTGTAGCCGTGCCAGCCGCCGTAGCCCTGACCGGCCGTCCACACGAGGATGCTGTCCTTGCCCGTCGTGCCTTTCCACCAGTAGGGTTTGTCGCCCTGTTCGCGCAGGGTGCTGCCGATGCGGTCGCCGCCGTCGGGCATGTCGGGGATGTAGTTGGGCCCCTGGCTCAGGTGGCGGATGCCGTGCGCGGCGTAGGCGTCCACCATGCTCCAACTCATGCCGGGCACGTCGGTCTGCATGGCCATGGTGATGGGCAATCCATACCAAGCGCGCAGCGAATCCGCGTACTCCACGATCCAGTGCATCTCCTCGGGCGTGCACAGGCCGGTCATCAGGTTGGCGTAGTTCGCGCTGAGGGCGATGCTACCCGCTTTAACCGCTGCGATGAACCGCTGCTTGTCCCCATCGCTGGCGATGCCCAGGAAGTTCTCCACGGCCCAGAGGCTCTCCACGTTCCACACGAAGCGGCTGCCTTCGGGATAGTCCTTCGTGCGGTCGATCAGCTCCAGCGCCTTCCAGATGTTGTTGTTCTGGATCCGCTCCACCTCGGCCTGCAGGTGGCTGTAGCCGATGTCGGTGTGGCTGTGGTGCACGAGGTGGATGTCGCGGTGAGTGATCGGCTTTATCGCCAACAGCGTATCGAGCATCTGCCTACCATCGATCGAGGTTTGGATCCGCAGCTGATGCTCTATTGGTAAAGAGGGCACCGCGATCTCCAACACATTGATGCCGTTCTTGATCGGGTGGGTGGAGGAGACCCGCGCTTCTCCCAAATTCACTTGAAGCTTTGTAGGACCGCCGAAGTGCATCACGGTGAACAGCAAGGGCTGCTTGCGAACGACCGTCCGGGCATTGACAAAAGGAAGTGCTTCCACTTCCACCTTCTCCTCGAAGGTGTACCGGAAGGTCATGAACCAGTCCGGGCTGTTCTGGGCGTGGCCCACCACCTTCAGCTTCAGCGGCCGGCCGGGCTTTACGTACTTGGCCGGTACGCGCAGGTGCGCGAGGCCGTGGGCGTCGCCATGGCGATCCATCTTCGAGTACTCGAACACCAGTTTTACCCCGTCCACCCCGTCAACCGACCAGGTGGCGGGCGTGGTGGAATGATGTGTGACGAACGTGAGCGCCTTCTCTTCCCCGATGAACAGATCAAAGCTCCGAGCCCCGCCGTTGGTTGTGCTGTTGTGTGCCGCGATCCAGCTGAAGTAGTAAGCCGAAGGGATGTCTCCCTGAACAGTATTCACCGGAGCGGTCTCCCAGGCGATCGCCTTCTTGCCATCCGTGCATCGGGTCAGCAGGGCCGTGGTGGCATGCTCCGGGTACACGCTGAAGTAGGAGAGCACCTCGCCCTCGATGTCCTTCGCATAGCCATTGATCACCTGCTGCTTGCCGAAGACGGGAAGGTCGACCTGGGCGGCGGAAGTCAGGGCGCACAGAAAAGGAAGGCTGGCGAACAAGCGCATCGCTCAAAGATGGCAGGGAATGCGGGTTTCACCGGCAAGTGGCCAAGGACGCAACGGTTTCGCCACGCGTTCCGGACCTCTTGGCGCTGACTTGGCGTTCGTTGCGCCGTGGCGGTGCAAACTCAGAACCGGTAGCGCAGTCCAAAGCCCGTTACCAGGGAGCGCGTCAATCCATCGGGGCGCACTTCGCGTGTGACGACGGGTGTTCCCAAGGTGGCCTCCACGGCCCATTGCTCGGTGAGTTTGTAGCGGAGGTCGGCTGTGATGTTGAGGGTGAGGCCTTGGGAGCCGGAGACCGGTAGTCTGGACATCGGTGGCCGTACGAACGGAATACCGGTGAAGAGATACGTGTCTTCCTTCATGTGGAGGATCGCCAGCAGGCCCGGCTGCAAACTGAGTCGACCGCATCCATAGGCATATTGAAGACGGACCACCAGGTCGTCCGCTCGTTCAAGATGGTAACTTTCAAAGTAGCCACGAGCGTCGGTGTTCCCTGACCAAGCCTCGTGCGAGAAGGTGTTCTCGTTGCCCTGTTCAAGGACATGTTGATAGGCGATAGCCGTTGTCCATCGTTTGTATCGGTACTGGGCCGCAAGCAAAAGGTCCATGGTTCCGAGTCCGGTCTGGTAGGGCATGGGCAACGGCACGAAGACATTCAGGGTGGCCATCCCGATCGGTATGCCGTTTTCCTTCGCATCAGTAGAACCCGTGGGTAGTCGCAGCCCGACCGTACCGGTCAGCATCCGATCAGGCTCCTTGATGAACGCATAGCTGCTGGTCGCTATCAGATCACCGAGGCCGCTGTTGTTTCCGAGATTTCCGTTCGCGCTCACATAGGGCACCTTCATCTGCAGCGAGAACCGATCGGTGATACCGACGCTCAATTCCGGTTGCACCTGCATGACCACAACGCCCTGCTCTCCCACGGCATAGCTGTACTGCACACGCGCATAGTGTCGATAGTCCACCACATCCGCAGTGCTGTCCTGCCAGAGGTGCAATTGTCCAATGGGTCCGGCGGTGCAGACGCCAGCGTCGCTACAGCCCTGGCCTTGTGCGCTGAACCATGCCGTTCCCAGTGCCAGCACGATCGTGTTCCGCGATTTCATGGAACCAAGGTAGGCGGCCTATCAGGGCCGAAATGTCGGCTGGCCGACCAGCCGTGGACTTCCACCGGCGGGGTACTTTCGCGGTCCAAACCCACGCACATGCCCGGCACCGAACTTTTTGGCGAAGACGAGAAGAAGGAAGTGATGGACGTCCTGAACACGGGCGTGCTCTTCCGCTACAACCATGATGCGGCGCGCAAGGGCCAGTGGAAGGCGAAGGAGTTCGAGGCGGAGATCGCCAGGTTCACCGGAGCGAAGCACGCACTGGCGGTGAGCAGCGGCAGCACAGCGGTGAACAGCATGCTCGCGGCCTGTGGTGTGGGTTACGGCGATCACGTGATCGTGCCGCCGTTCACCTTCGTGGCCACGATCGAAGCGGTAGTGCTCGCGGGCGCGATCCCGGTCTTCGCGGAGATCGATGAGACGCTCTGTCTGAGCGCGGAAGGCATACGCGCTGCGATCACGCCGAAGACCAAGGCTGTGCTGCTCGTACACATGTGCGGTGCTGCGGCTGATCTCGACGGCATACTCGCCGTGTGCAAGGAGAAGAACATCATGTTGATCGAGGACACAGCTCAGGCGCTCGGTGCCACCTATAAAGGCAAGCACCTCGGTCTCTTCGGGAAGATGGGCAGCTTCAGCTTCGACTTCTTCAAGATCGCCACGTGCGGCGAAGGCGGCGTGATCATCTCCGACGATGAGAAGCTGGTGAAGACGGCCGAGTACATGAGCGACCACGGCCACAACCACGAGGGCGACAACCGCGGCATGGAGCAGCACCCGATCATGGGCACCAACTACCGCATCGGCGAGATCAACGCCGCCATCGGACTGGCGCAAGCGCGCAAGCTGCCCTACATCATCAGCCAGCAGCGCAAGCACAAGGCCATCATCCAAGCGCGCCTCTCGAAGATCCCCGGCCTGTCCTTCCGCAAGCAATGCGACGATGCCGGCGACAGCGCCACCTTCTTTCACCTGCTGCTCCCCACGGCGGATGCGGCGTTCGCGCTGCACAAGGATCTCGGCGCGCAAGGCATCGGCACGATGTACTGGTTCAACAACATGTACCACTACATCAAGCAGTGGGATCACGTGAAGGACCTGCGCATGCCGTACAAACTGGTGGCGCACGAGGTCGGCCTGCCGCAGGACCTGAAGACGATGAAGTTCCCGAAGAGCGACGATGTGATGAGCCGCCTGGTGAGCTTCAACATCCGCGTGACCTGGACCGAGTCGGAGTTGGACGCGTTCCTTGGGAAGATGGAAGGGGCGGTGAGGAAGGTGATGGAGGGGGTCGCGGTTTAAGAAGCCCCGGCATTTCATCTGCGCCATCCGTGGAAACAACTATCCTCACATGTCACGGAAGACACAGATAGATCAGGACATGAACACCCACATCCCCGCCGCGCACATCAGGAAGTAGGGGATGAGCGTCGCCGCCCCCGCATAGTCTTTCGCCACACGCTGACCGAAGAACAGCATGATGAGCGAGGCTGTGCCGATGAGCATGCCCAGCAGGCCAATGCCACTTCCCTGGTCCAGATGCACCATGATGTGACCGATCGCAGAAAGTGAACCGGCAGCGAGTTCCATCACCGTGATCACCGGAAGGAGCAGGGGCACCGTGCCTTTCAGGATGGACTTGGCGAAGTGACCGGTCAGCCATTCACTCTCACCTTTCCAGTTGAACACCTTGTCGAGCCCGGATTGCAGGAAGAGGATGGCGGCAACCGCACTGAAGGCGAGTTGCATGATGCGGATCGGGGTCAAGTCGTGCGCCGCGAGCCAGGTCAACAGGTCATTTCCCATGTGCGCAAAGGTGATGACGCCATGTCAATGCCCGCCCCTTCCTTTGTACCCCTGCATCCTTGACCAGCGGATCCCATCAGCACATCGGCACATCCGCACATCCGCTAATTGATGAACCTCTTCCGCAACTTCAAGTCCGTGACCAAGACCTGCTACGGTCGCGGTTCCTTCGGCAAGCTCGACGAGATCCTCCAGCCGCATCGCTTCCAGAACGACGGCTTCATGGTCTTCGTGGTGGACGACTACTTCGAGGACAAGAAGGACTTCGTGGCCCGCATTCCCGAGCTGGAAGGGGACGAGGTGCACTTCATCAGCGTGCTGAAGGAGCCCACCACGGAGCTGATCGACAAGCTGCGCGACGACATCCTGAAGCGGCGGGGACTGCCTGCGGGCATCGTGGGCATCGGCGGTGGCAGTGTGATGGACATCGCCAAGGCGACCGCGCTGATGTTCACCAATGAGGGCAGCAGCGTACAATACCAGGGCCTCAACCTGATCAAGAAGCCCGGCATCTATCACTGCGGCGTACCGACGATCAGCGGCACGGGCGCGGAGGTGAGCATGACCGCCGTGCTGACCGGTCCCGTGAAGAAGCTCGGCCTGAAGTGCGACTGGACGGTCTTCGATCAGATCGTGATGGATCCCGATCTCATCGCCTCGGTTCCGCGCGACCAGTGGTTCTACACCGGCATGGATACATACATCCATAGCGTGGAGGCGATCACCGGCACGAAGAAGAACACCTTCGCCGAGGCGTACAGCGAGAAGAGCCTGGAGATGTGCCGCGAGGTTTTCCTGAAGCTGGGCCGCAGCGATGTGAAGAGCGACGAGACCCTGATGGTGGCCAGCTACATGGGCGGCCTGAGTCTTACGTACAGTGAGGTGGGCGTCTGCCACGCGCTGAGCTACGGCCTGGGCAAGGTGCTGGAGATCCACCATTGCATCGCCAATTGCATCGCGTTCGACAAGTTGGAGGACGTCTATGGCGACTACGTGCAGGAATTCAAGGGCATGGTAGCCCATAACAAGGTGCATATCCCCCAAGGCCTCGCGAAGGACTGGAGCGAAGAGACCATCAGTGCCATGGCCGAAGTGGCCTACAACCTGCCACACATGTGGGATCACGCCTTCGGACCGGATTGGCAAAAGGTGCTGGATCGCGAGCGTATCAAGGGGTGGTACAGGAGGATGTGAGGGCTGGACCTGGTTATCTGTCGAGCGATGAAAACGTATGTCGTCCCGCGCACATTTCCTGGGCGCTTGGCCATCGTTGCCAGACCAAGAGGAAATGACTGGCTCGAAACGGATATCATCCAATTCAAGCGAGCTGGTTGGGATGTTCTTGTTTCAGCGCTCGAACCTGGCGAGGAACGTGAACTCGGGTTGGTAGAGGAGGAGCAGATGGCTCTGGAGCATGGGATGAGCTTCCTGTCATTTCCCATTACTGACCGAGGTACACCGGGTATCGTGCGCGCAACGGAGTTCGTTCATGGGTTGAAAGGTCAGCTTGTCAACGGATCGGACATTGCCATTCACTGTCGTATGGGCATCGGCCGGTCGAGTTTGCTGTGCGCGGCGATACTCGTGGCATTCGGAGAGCAGCCAGGGCCGACATGGGACGTTTTGGGTACTGTGCGTGGTGTGTCGGTGCCGGATACGGATGAGCAGAAGCGCTGGTTGGATGTTTTCAGCCGTGCGCGGAGAAGCACATGAGCGCGATCGTCACGGTGCATCACCTCAAGAACTCCCCATCCACCACAAGCATTTTCACCGCCCCAATGGTGCGTGAACGATGTGAACTGAGCCCATCGCTCACGTGATAGGACATACCAGGCTTCAACACGTTCGTCGTACCATCCTTCAGTTCGTTGATCAGCTCCCCTTCGAGCACGAAGACGAGATGGCCGAGTTCGCACCAGTGGTCCGCCAGGTAGTTCGCGGAGTATTCGATCATGCGGATGCGCAGGCCGCCGTGTTGAATGATGCGCATGGTGGCCGTACCGGAAGTTCCGTTCACGACGGTGGCCGGCACTTGCGACCAGTCGATGACCTCGAAGGGGATGGGTATGTTCATCCGGCAAGCAGGTATTCTGTGGGGCGGAGTTGGTCGGTCATGAATTCTATAAGTGGCCAAATGTGACATTCTGAAGCCACATTTGGCCACTTATACAGAGCTGAAGATGGCATCGGATGTCAGGTCGTTCTGCACCAGTTGGGCGCTGTAGGCGTTCCGCTCCAGTCCGTGGGTGGTGATGAAGGTGACGAACACGCTCTTGCGCGTGCGCGTGGCCGAGGTGAAGGCGCGCACCTTGGCCGAGAGTTCCGCGGCGTACGCCTTGTCGATGCGGAAGGGCGCGTTGCTGAACTTCATCTCGCACAGGTTGATCACGTTGTCGTCCCGGTCGATGAGCAGGTCCACTTGTGCGCCGCTCTCATCGCCTTTGCCGATCCAGCTGCCTTCGGTGGAACGGATGCCGGAGATGCGCAGCGCGTCCTTGATCTCCTCGGCGTGCTTCATACAGATCGTCTCGAAGCTGAACCCCGCCCACGCTTTGTAAGCGGGTGTCTGGCTCAGCTTGGACCACACGCCGCGCCGCGATGGCTTGCTGTGCTCCACATACCGCAGGTAGAACATGGTGTACTCGTCGGTGAGGCGGTAGAGCGGGTCCTTCACGCCCTTGTACGGCGTGTAGCTCTCGATGAAGCCTGATTGTTCCAGTTCCGTGAGCGTGGTGGTGAACCTACCACCGGACCGCAGTCTGGCGCGCTTGGCGATGGCGTTGCGCGTGAGGCCGCGCCGCACGGAGGCCAGCGCGCGCACAACGGACTCGTGGTTGTCGGCGTGTTCGAAGAGCGAGGCGAACACGTTGCCGAACTCGCTGCGCAGGTAGCCGTTGCGGTCGAAGCACAGTCGGTCGATGGCCTGGGCCACGCTCTCGCCGGGTTCCACCAGTTGCAGGTAGTGCGGCACACCGCCCAGGGCCATGTAGAGCTGGATGATGTCGTAGCGCGTGAGCCGTATCCGTTTGCGCTGGAGCAGTTGTTCGGTCTCGCTCAGGGTGAACGGTTCCAGCCGAATGCGCTGGGTCACGCGGTTGTGCAGGCCGCCCTGGTCGTTGATCACCTCGTTGATCATGTACGAGGCGGCCGAACCGCAGATCACCACCACCAGGTCGTTGCGGGTGCTGGCGAAGCTGTTCCAGAAGTGGCCGAAGGCGCTCAGGAAACGCGAGCGGCGGCTGTCCAGCCAGGGGAACTCATCGATGAAGACCACCTTCTTCTTCCGCGAGCGCTGTCCGCTGATGTGCTTGGCGAGCAGTGCGAAGGCATCCATCCAGTCCTTGGGAAGGGGAGTGTTCTTGCGCTTCTTCAGCAGCGCTCCGTGGAAGGCCTTCAACTGGTCGCCGAGGCTGCCCCGGTGGATGCCCGACCACTCCAGCAGCAGATGCTCCCTGTACAGGTTACGGATGAGGAAAGTCTTGCCGATCCTGCGCCTGCCGAAGACGGCGATGAGCTCCGGGCGCGGCGTTCGCAAAGCGCGCATCAGCAGTTCGCACTCCTCTTTCCTGCCGATGATATCGCCCGGACCGCTCATTTATAAGTGGCCAAATGTAGGCTTGAAGTACCACATTTGGCCACTTATAAAATTGATGTTCGAGCTGTGTCGGGCGGCTGCAAGGGCCAGAACGGCATCCGGGGTTTCATTGGGGCGAACTGGTGCAGGAGCTTACTCTTTCAGCCGGAAGGTCCGCCTGTTCCCCAGCGCTTCATCGTATTGCTCGAATTGAACGATCCCAATTCCTCGAGCGATCCAGAACGTTGGCACTTGCTCAGGAATGGAAGTTTCCCAAGGCTTCCTTAGCTGCACGACGTCTTCATATAGGTGCCCACCGATCACCATTGATTCGTGAAAGACGATCTCGTCATTCCGGTCTTCGCGAACAACAAAACTGCCGGGATCCCCTTCGATATAGCCATCGAGGAGCAGCGCGCTACCGAGGAAAGTGCCACGCATTGAGAAGGCATCCGTTCTCCGGGAGGACAGCCATACCGACAAGGTGTCCGTCTGTGAACGGCCGATGATCTGATAGGAGATCTCCTCTGCATGATCCGGTTTGCACCTTCGGCTTGCCGGATCCAACTCTTCCATCTGATATCGACGATCATGCAAGGTGAGCGTATCCATAACGGAAGTATCCTCCGCGCATTGATACGTCCAATGACTGCCCACCTGGAATACTCCGAAGTAGGCCATGGTAGTGGGTCGGAGCTTGAAGACTTCTGGATCACCGCAGGGTCCGCCGCAAGCGCTCAGGCTGAGTATCGTGCCAGCCGCAAGAAGGTTTTGTACGGTCCGGCTCAATGAGGCGTGCGTCTGAAGCGTCCCGGCTTTCTCAGAACCCGTATCCGCGATCGACTCAAGTCCTTTCATCTCATCCGGCCAGTGTTTCCTGACGACCGCACATCACTACTGCCCCTTCATTTCCCCGCCCGTCATCCGGTTCCGTTCGATCTGCATGGGGTTCGGTTCCCGCCATTGGCGCTCCTTGAAGACGTCGAAGCGCGTGGGCACCATGCGCGGCGGCCAGCTGTTGTTGTTCAGGTCGCAGTCGGCCGTTTCCAGGAAGGGGTCGAGCGTCACGCTCTTCACCTCCTTGCGTTTCACGAAGACCTTGCTCACCTCGTCGGCGGTCTTCCAGATCTCGGCAGGGATACGTTCGGTCTCCTTCGTGCCGTCCATGTACTCCCACTCCAGGATCACAGGCATCACCAGCCCGCCGATGTTCTTGAAGGACAGTTCGTACAGGTGGAGGTCTTCGTTCAGCAGAGCGAGTTCTTCGGGCTTCAGGCCCTTCTTCCACTTCTCGAATTCGGTCACATCGCGCTCGGTGGCGGTGAGCGGGTCGTAGCGGTTGTAGAAATCCTTGGTGCTCGGGTCGCGTTCCACCACCACTTGCGCCACGTCGGTCTTGTTGCGCTCGCGACTCAGGTCGATCGCTTCGCGTGACTTGTCCTCGCGCTTGAGCTTCTCGGCGGCGAGCGGATCGCGCGGGTCCATGCGGCGGTACTTCAGGTTCTCGATGGAGAGGTCGACATGGTCAGTGGTGTAGAACCAGCCGCGCCAGAACCAGTCGAGGTCCACACCGCTGGCGTCCTCCATGGAGCGGAAGAAATCGGCTGGGGTGGGGTGCTTGAATTTCCAACGGTCGCAATAGGTCTTGAAGGCGTGATCGAATAGTTCGCGGCCCATCACCGTTTCGCGCAGGATGTTGAGCGCGGTGGCCGGCTTGCCGTAGGCGTTGTTGCCGAACTGCGTGAGGCTTTCGCTGTTGGTCATGATGGGTTCGATACGGGCCTTCACCTTGTCCGGCGCGGCGTTCGGGTCGCCCTTCATGTAGTCCACGATGTTGCGGGGCTTGCCGCGCCAGCTCGGATAGTCGCGGTCCCATTCCTGCTCGGTGAGGTACTGCACGAAGGTGTTCAGGCCCTCGTCCATCCAGGTCCACTGGCGTTCATCGCTGTTGATGATCATCGGGAAGAAGTTGTGGCCCACCTCGTGGGTGATCACGCCGATCATGCCATACTTGGTGCGCTCGCTGTAGGTGCCGTCCTTTTCCGGCCGTCCCCCATTGAAGCAGATCATCGGGTACTCCATGCCGATCTTGTCCGTGTGGATGCTCTGTGCGACAGGGTAGATATAGTCCGCCGTGAACTTGCTGTAGGTCTTGATCGTGTGGGCGACGACCTTGGTGCTGTACTGGCTCCAGAGCGGGTTCCCCTCTTTCGGGTAGAAGCTCATGCAGAGCACGTTGTTGGTCTTCACCGGCTGGTTCATGCCGTCCCAGATGAACTTGCGGCTGCTGGCGAAGGCGACGTCGCGCACGTTCTGCGCCTTATAGGTCCAGGTCTTTCTGCCGAGCCCCCGCTTCGCATCGGCGCTCTTCGCCTCGTTCTGTTTCGCCTCGTCCTCGGTTATCACGAAGACCGGCGCCGTCGCTGTGCGCGCTTGGGCCAGGCGTGAGCGTTGTTCCGCCGTGAGCACCGCGCTTTCATTCTGTAGCACGCCTGTGGAGGCCACCGCGTGATCGCCGGGCACGGTGATGCTCAAGGTGTAGTCGCCGAAGTCCAGCGTGAACTCGCCGGCGCCGAGGAACTGCTTGTGCATCCAGCCGCTGTAGTCCATGTACGCGGCCATGCGGGGGTAGAACTGCGCGATGGTGAAGATGTAGTTGTCCTCTTCGGGGAAATACTCGTAGCCGCCACGGCCACCCCACTTGAAGCGGTCGTTGATCCAGTTCCACCACTGCACCTTGAAGCTGAACGTGGCGCCGGGTCCAAGCGGCTTCGGCAGGTCCACACGCATCATGGTCTTGTTGATCGTGTACTTGAGCTTGCCGCCGCCCGCGTCCGTCACGCCCGTGATCCTGTACCCGCCATCGAAGGGTTTCACCCATTTCTCCACCTGCGAGAGGCTCACGCTGTCGCCGATGGTGCCGGTCCGGATGGTGTTCGCATCGCTGTTCGGCTCGAAGATGTTCTGGTCGAGCTGCAGCCAGAGGTACTCCAGCCGGTCGGGTGATTGGTTGTGGTAGGTGATGGTCTCGTACCCGGTAAGCTTCGGAAGCACACCTTCCGATGCGAGCGGCTCGGTCACCTCCACATGGATGTCGTAGTCGGCCTTCATCTGCCAGTAGGCATGGCCGGGCGCGCCACTGGCAGTGCGCTGCTCGTTGGGCGTTGGCAACTCTTGATCCAGTTGTCGGAACTTATCGCGACCGTAGCGGGGAGAATCCTGTGCAAGAACGGTGACAACAAGGAGCCCGGCAGTGAGGACGGAATAGGTGCGTTCCATACTGGCGAAAGTATGGAGGGGCTTCATGCGGGGTTATCGCCGGGATATCACGGCGCTCACCACCTGGCCCTAGGCGGGAGGGCGGTCGGGTCGAGTTCGATCCATGAGCAACCTGCCATGTCGCTTTCAGGTCATAAGTTCATGCCGACCATGAACGCACGATTTGTCAACCGCCCAAGCCGCCTGACCCTGTCCTCAGGTCATCGAAGGGTGCGGACCTTCATTACGAACGCCGTAGCGCTGGTCGCGGCGGGTTCAGGACTTGCCGGAGAGCTGTATGCGCAATCGACCAGTGATTGTTCCGGAGCGATCCCCTTGTGTGGAGGGCTCTACACGGAGTTGAGCGCGCCGCTGGGCACGGGCAATGTCTACGAATTCACGGGTACATGCAATCAGAGCCTTGAGTCGGCCAGCCTCTGGTACACGTTCACCGTGCAGGAAGCAGGCGACCTCAGCTTCATTCTGGACCCTGCGAACGACGTCGATGATTATGATTGGGGGCTCTTCAACATCACGAGCGGGGGCTGTGCAGGCATTCAGGATGGGAGTTCTCCCGAGGTGAACTGCAATTCGTACGGGTCGCTGGTCACGAACGGTCCCACGGGGATCTCGAGCATCAACGGAGGCACCGGGACATCGAACGGGCCCGGTGACGTCAGCGGGCCTCCGTTCAACGCGGACCTCCCGGTTCTCACGGGGCAGACGTACGCCTTGGTGGTGATGAACTGGACCGGGAGCCCGGATGGTTACACCATTGATTTCACGCAGAGCACGGCGAACATCTACGACCAGACCCCGCCTTATGTAGTGGGCGTGGTGCCGGACTGTGCCAATCAGGAGTTCTACATCGCGTTCAGTGAGAACGTGGTCACCTCCACCGTCGAGCCGGGTGATCTCCAGTTCATTTCCTCTCAAGGGGAGATCTACCCTTGCACCACCGTCGTTCCTGACCAGTTGGGGGCGCTTTCGCAGAACACCTTCACCATCGGGTTCGGTGCAGGGATCGGTGAAGGCGGAACCTTCACGTTGAATGTTACCGATCTGTTCGGGAACATCGAGGATGCGTGCGGCAACACGGTGGTGGATACCACCTTCGAAGTGGAGCTTGTCCCGCCGCCGGCATTCGAACTGGAAGCGACCACGGCATGCAACGGGGCCAACGGAGCGATCCAAGCGGATCAGACCAGCGGGGTTGTGCCGGCCGAGTTCCTCGTAGGCGGGAACACCATGCCCGGTGGCTTTCTGAGCGGGCTGGACGCCGGTGTGCATACGGTCACCATGATCGACGCGAGCGGGTGCACGGTCGATCAACAGATCACGGTTCCGGATCACGAGTTGCAAGTCAGCATCCCTCAGGAGCAGGAGGCGCTGTCATGCGCCAACCCGCTGGTCCAGATCCAAGGCGTGACGATCATTCCTGCGCAGGACGTGCAGTATGTCTGGACGGCCCTACTGCCTGGGGATACGATCACCGGGTTCAGCACGAGCCCTGCGCCCCAAGTGAGCGAGGTGGGTATCTACACCCTCCTGGTCACCGAGCCGGTGTCCGGATGTACGGACGTTGCGCAGGTGGGGATCCTCGAATCCACCATCGTCAACCTGGACCTCAGCACGCTTTCTTTCCCCAACGTCATTTCACCCAACGGGGATGGCAAGAACGATATCTGGCAGCCCTTCCTGGCGAGCAACCCCGAACTGAACGTCATGTCCTTGTTCGATTCGTACGAGTTGAGCGTCTTCGATCGCTGGGGCATCCCCGTTCAGCAGAGCGACCAGGGCGGCCAGCGCACATGGAACGCCTCGGGTGCGACGGAAGGCACCTATTTCTACACCGTGTCCTATTCGGCGGATTGCGGTGCGCGTGTGGAAGGGGAGCGGAACGGCATGGTTACCGTGCTCAGGTAGACGGAGCGCATCGGTGTGTCCTGACCACTTCAACCGAGGTAAGGGATGGGGTCACAGCGGTGCATCTTTGCACGGCATGAAAGCGCTGTTGCTTGTTTGTTCGCTGGCCTTCGCCGTTCCCCACGACTTCTTCGTTTCCATCCTTACGATCCGCCATAAGCCGGAGACCAAGACCCTGGACCTGACCTGGCGCATCACGGCGCACGACCTGGAGCATGTGTTTGAG
This sequence comes from uncultured Chryseobacterium sp., assembly GCA_964649165.1. Taxonomy (GTDB): domain Bacteria; phylum Bacteroidota; class Bacteroidia; order Flavobacteriales_F; family PHOS-HE28; genus PHOS-HE28. The sequence continues at coordinate 80 of CAZYPC010000114.1, read as the reverse complement.
AGCACTGCCCCGCTGAAACTCGGATCCGACAAGGAACACCCGAAAGCCGACAGCCTGCTGAACGATTACTTCAAGCACCA
>CAZYPC010000113.1:0-14480 GCA_964649165.1 uncultured Chryseobacterium sp. | reverse complement strand
AGCCCACCCCGCCGATGTCGATCTGGATGGCACCCCATCCGCCGTCATCGAGCGTTCCGGAAGCGATGGAAACCGTGGTGTTCTCGAAGTTGATGCTCCATGTGGCGCCGTTCCAGCCGTCGTTGCCCGCATCGTACATGTACATGGTGTAGCACCCGTCATCCAGGCACTGGCCGTCATTCTCCGGAGCGTTGCCCTGGGTCACGGTGTTGCCGAACTCATCCACCAGTTCCCAACTGATGTCATCGGGCGCGGTGCCCCCGGTAACGATGATGTCGTAGTCTGTGCATTGTGCGTACGCTCCCCTTGAGGCCAGGCCGACAAGCGCGGCCAACAGCGCGGTCCGGAAGTGGGGGAGCGTGCTCATCTCACATGCGGAAGCTCATCGCACCGGTCGGGGTCCAGATGCATGAAGGGCTCGCCGTTGCGCGGCGCGCGCGTCCAACAGCCCATGTGCAGGCCCATCCGCTGGAGCGCTGCGCGCACGGCCTCTTCCTGGTCAGGGCTGTCCGCCCTCACCAGCATGTACAGGTTGCTCGTGTGCAGGTCGGTGCGGGTGAGGAGCACCCCGGGGATGTGCCCCAGGTGCTGGTCCACGTTCAAGGCCCCCTGTGCGGTGCGCAGACCGGAAATAACGGCTTGGACCTGCTCAACGGCACCGGTCTGCTGTGCTACCGATACGTGCGGAAGGCCACTCAGCAGGGCGAACCCGAAAATGAACAGCCGGCATCCTGCGCGAACCATGCATCGAACCTACTGCCGTTCGCCTGACTGAACTGTGACAAAAGTCGCCCAAATGGGAATATTCGACGAAGAGGTGGATGGCCGGTGGTAGAGCGCAGCAGTGGGCTTTCCGCATGGGTAAGGACGGTGCGTGTTCAGGCCACCGGCGGACGCAGGTGTTCCGTGGGCGCAGCCGGCCGGGGAACAGCGCGCGCAGGTTGTTGGGGTCATCCCGGAAGGCCCGCGCGACTTCTTGCCCGAAAAGCGGAAAACCCCGGCAACGCCGGGGCTTTCCGCTCAGGATGAAGGGGCTTGTTCAGGCGGCGAGGGCCGTGGCCACCATGCTGGCCGGGCTGGCGCCGGCAGGGCCTTGGGCCACAATGCGGAAGTGGTATTCGGTGAGGCTGCTGAGGCCTTCCACGCTGTGGCGGTTGCGGGTGGTCACCGCGCTCAGGCTCCAATTGGCCTCCACGCCGGGGTCGCCCTTGGCCACGTACACTTCGTAGGCACCGCGGCCTTTCACGCCGCTCCAGCGCAGATCGATACGGCCGGGGTAGGCGGTGGTGAAAGCCTGTACGAGGGCGGGTGCGGGCAGCTCGCCCACAGGGCTGGGGGCCTTGCGCACATCGAAGCCGGCCGCTAGAATGATATCCTTATCACCCTGGCTGATGGCCTGCACGTAGCCCCCCAGTTCGCGGATGCCGTCCTTCACTTCCACCACCGAACCCAGCAGCGCCTCGCGCTCCATTTTGCCGTGGTTGAAGTCGTAGGCGTCGTCCGCCAGTTCAAGGTTGTCCAATGCCGTACCCAGTGCCGTGATCTTCGCGGCGATGGAGGCGTACAAGGCGTTGCCGGTCATCTTCAGCACGATGGTGCGACCGGAGCTCAGCAGCCCTTTCGGGGTGATGCGGCTGAAGCCGAGCTTGACGAGGTAAATGAGCTTTTTCATCTGTTCGAGGTTTTCGTTGTTTCCGAGTTTGTGGCCTTGGAACGCCGGGGCCCTTGCACACGGCCCGGCCGAACCCCCGCCGTTGCGGGTGCGCACCACCCGCGAATGCGGGTAAGCCTGCGTGAACGCCGCGCTGGGCGCGGGGGTACAGCGGAGTGTGCCGCGTACATCGCCTACTGTTCCATGGACATCGCCTGGCATCCCATTGACATCGCCGCAGTGTCCATGCGCATCGCTGCTTGTGGTAATGTCATCGCCGCGATGCAGATGGACGTGGCCTGTTGTTCCATGGACAACGTGGAGTTTCCAATGGACGTCGCCGCTTGTCCATCCGTCATCGCGGCGATGCACATGGACGTCGCGGAGTGTTATTCCGGCATCGCGGAGTTTCCAATGGACATCGCGGCGTGCTCAATGGACAACGCCGCGATGCACATGATACATGGCGCCTGTCCTTGTGTACAGGAGGCGATGCAGATGGTATGGTCCGGTCAGCGATGGAGCTTCCACTGCGTGGCCACGCGGTAGAACTCCACATCGCTGCGCACTTCGAGCTTGGTATAAATGTCCTTGCAATAGCCCCGTACGGTGTGTACGCTCTTGTGCATGGCCGCCGCCGCGTTGGCCATGGAGGGGTGCTCCAGGTTGCAATAGACGCGGGTGAACTCGCGCTCCTGCTCGGTGAGCAGGCGGGCGAAGCGCTCGGTTGGGGCCTCCGGGTCAGGCAGCAGGCGGCCGGTGGGGTCCAGCTGCGCGCGCATCTGGTCCGTCATGCAGAAGCGGTCGCGCCGCAACTGGTCCAGCCGCCGGAAGAGCTCTTCGACGCGCAGCCCTTTGTTCCATACGCTGCACGCGCCGGCGCGCATGGCGCGGCGCACGGCCAGGTCGTCCGGGTCATGGCTCAAGGCCACGGCCAGGGTGCCCGGCTGGTGCTCGCGCATCCAGGCGATGGTCCCGTACCCATCGCGCCGGGGCATGCTCAGGTCCACGATGGCCAGGTGAATGGGAGGGGCAGAGGGCAGGGCCTCCATATAGTCGATGCCGTCCGTGGCGGTGAGCACCACCTGGCCGTGCGGCCAGCGGTCGATCACCGAGACGTAGGCATTGCGCACCAGCTCGTGATCATCCACCACGGCGATGTTGAAGGGGGTAGGCGGCTCCATGCACCTGAAATTAGGTAGCCCCGAAGGCGGACGAGCGCAGGGGAGGAGGGTAATTATCAACCGGGCACTCCACCGCCCTAGGGCGGCAGCGGCTACCCGTTGCCAGGGATTTTCCGGCGGCGTACCGCAACACCCGCCCACGCGTTGCGTACCAAGGCCCGCCATGTGCGCGCAGCAGGACAAGCAACGGTTGGCCGCGAACCAACAGCGCCTGACGGCCTTCATCGAAGGCCACCCGGAGCTGCTGGCCGAGCTGTTCTGCTTTACCGAACCCGCCGTGCGCGCGGCCGCCCTGGCCGGTGCCCGCCAGTTGGACCTGCACAGCACCACCGTGCTCTGCGACCGCATCTTGTACCTGAGCCGCACCCGCATCGTGCATGTGGGCCACGAGGCACCGCGCTGCGGCAGCAAAGTGATCTACGATGAGGCTGGCGCCAACCGCAAGGCCCACAGCATCTGGAACACCGGACGCGGCCGCATGCGCGTGTACCACTGCCCGCACTGCCAGGGCTACCACCTCACGCACAAGGCGCACAAGGACTCCGATAGCCAGGCGGCGTGAGGGTGCGCCGGCGCGGTGGGCACCGGTGAACGGGCCGGCCGTCCACATGGCCTGCGCTGCAGCGGTGGAACCTGGCCGCGAGCGGGTCGCGTTCGAGGAAAGAGAGCTTGGTTGTGCCCGGCAACGGGGGAGGGCACCCGCCACAGGCGAGCGCTGGCGGAGGGTGCAGCAGCTGCCGTAGTCGCTTCCGTGAAACGGAGCAGGCGATCGGCTTCATTGGAAGGTACCATGAAGCACTTCGGACCGCGTGGGGTTGGCTGCGACGGGTAGTTTTTTTCCACACCGCTTTGGCATGTCATGGAAATGTCATAGCCTTGATGGCCCCCGTATCTGCCCACTCTCCCTTGGCAATGGATACGTACCGTAACGACGGATCAACGGTGAAGCGCCTGCCCCTGCTGGCCGCGCTGTGCATGTGCGGCCTGATGGCGGCGCATGGACAGGATAGAGCACTCCTGCCACCCGCAACAGCGCCGGCGCCAGAAGCGATGCCAGCGTCGGAAAGCGCACAACCCGCTGCTCAATTCCCCAGCGCCACCGCGCACGCCACCGCCGCCCTCACCTACCGCATCATCCCCGCGCCCAACGGCACCTTCGGCTACGACATCCTCAGCGACGGCCAACTCCTCATCCACCAGACCAATTTGCCGGGCCGCGCGGGCAACGAAGGTTGCCGTACACGTGAGCAGGCCGAGCGGCTGGCCCAGCTGGTGATCACCAAGATCCAACGCGGTGAGATGCCGCCCACCGTTTCCCAAGAAGAATTGAAGACCCTCGTGATCCCATGAAGACGCTCACCAACCGCCACCGGATGCTATCCAATCGCCTAGCCTTAGCTCTCATCATGGCCGGAGGCACTGGGCAATTGGCAACGGCCCAGCAATGGCTACCCCTGGGGCCGGATGATGGCGATTGGGCTTCCCGTGAGGGAAACAGGTTTTCAATGCAGTTGGATGCAATCAATGCGCCGGTGGTGGCATACCGCGATGACGCATACAGCGCGAAGCTCACGGTGATGCGTTGGAATGGTAGTGCGTGGGTCACTATTGGCGCACCTGGTATCACACCTGGCGGTATGGATAACCCTGATCTGGCATTGGACGCCAGTGGCAACCCGGTAGTAGCCTATCGCGACTATGCCAATGGTAGTAAAACCACAGTAATGCGTTGGAATGGCAGTACCTGGAGTTCGGTTGGCCCCCCTGGGATCAGTGTCGGATATGCTGATGAGCAGAGCTTGGAACTGGACTCCAGTGGCAACCCCGTAGTCGCCTACCGCGACGGCGCGAATGGACTGAAGGTCACTGTGATGCGTTGGAATGGATCGTCTTGGAATGCTGTAGGGTCGGCGGGAATGTCCAGTGGCAGTGCAGAATGGCCAAGCCTTCAGTTGGCTTCCAACGGCGATCCGACAGTGGCATACTGTGATGGTGCCAACGGCAACAAGACGACTGTAGTGCGTTGGAACGGTAGTGCTTGGAGCACCGTGGGAGGCCCTGGAATTTCTGCGGGAGCGGCCTACTACCAAAGTCTGGCCCTGGATGCCAGCGGCAATCCGGTTGTGGCCTATAGTGATCAGGTGAATGGCCAAAAGACCAGTGTGCTGCGCTGGGATGGCAGCACATGGAGCTACGTGGGTAGCTCTGGTATCTCAATGGGAGGTACCGAGTCGCAAAGCCTGGCTCTGGATGCCAGCGACAACCCCGTCGTGGCCTATATCGATGTTCCCAATGGACGAGCGCGAACAGTGATGCGATGGGACGGTGTTAATTGGAATCCGGTAGGTCCCCTTGGATTCACACAGGTCGGGTCGAGCAGCAATGACCCAAACTCATTATCCATCGACACCGGAGGGAACCCCGTTCTATGCTATTTAGACTATTCGAAGGGTCTGATTGAGATCCAAAAATGGAGTGCAAGCAGTTGGGCATCGAATTATCACCCAGTCAGCATAAGTGCCAGTGCGGCTTCTGGCGCAAGTTTGACATTGGATGTGAACGGCGCGCCTGTTGTGGCCTATGTAGACTGCGCAGCAGGTAATAAAGCCAGTGTCATGCGCTGGAACGGCAACAGTTGGACCTCCGTAGGCAGCCCTGGCATTTCGGCGGGAATTGCCTATTTCCAGAGCCTGGCCTTGGATGGTAGCGGCAATCCGGTCGTGGCCTATCGCGATGATTCCAATGGATCCAAAACCACGGTGATGCGATGGGACGGCAACGGTTGGAGCGCCGTGGGAAGTCCCGGTTTTTCTGCAGGAATTGCCCAATCCCAAAGTCTGGCACTGGACGGGAGCGGTTACCCGGTGGTGGCCTATCAGGATCAGGCCAATGGATCCAAAACCACGGTAATGCGCTGGAATGGAAGTACTTGGAGTGCCGTGGGCAGCCCCGGCATTTCTACAGGAGGTGCTGTTTTCCAGAGCCTGGCCTTGGATGGGAGCGGCAACCCGGTCGTAGCCTATCGCGATGATGCCAATGGATCCAAAACAACGGTGATACGCTGGAATGGCAGCTCGTGGATATCCGTAGGCACACCGGGATTCTCTGCAGGTGGCTCCAATTTTCAAAGTATGGTGTTGAATGTCGGTGGCAACCCGATTGTGGCCTATCAGGACAACTCCAACGGCAACAAGGTCACCGTAATGCAATGGAATGGCAGCGCTTGGAACACGGTTGGAATTCCCGGGTTCAGCACCGACGCAACCGACTGGCTGAGCTTGACACTGGATGTTACCGGAAATCCAGTTGTCGCTTATCGCAAACAGAACAATGGACGCAAGACCGAGGTAATGCGTTGGACCGGTAGCAGTTGGGTTGTCGCTGGCACGGGCGGGTTCAAAGCAAGCACGAGCCACTTGGGTTCCCCTTGCATCAGGGCCAAGTCAAATGGCGATCTGATCCTCGCTGAGTGTTGTGGCTCTTTGTATGTCAAGCAACTCGAGAACATCTCTATCGCCACCGGTGCCATCAGCGGTTCACCCCTCTGCGGCGGGTCACCCGTGAACGTGCCTTATTCGGCCGGCGGCTCTTTCGACCCTGGCAACACCTTTACCGCGCAGATCAGTGACGCCAGCGGCAGCTTCGCCAGCCCGGTGAGCATCGGCAGCGTGAGCAGCACCACCAGCGGCAGCATCGCCTGCACCATTCCACCGGGCACACCGAGCGGCACGGGCTACCGCATCCGCGTGATCAGCAGCAGCCCGGCGGTAACGGGCAGTGATAATGGCAGCAACCTGGTGATCGGCAGCTTCGTGAACGCGTGGGCGGTGAAGGCGGCCTTCGGGGGCACGGCGCGCAATGCGGCTACCTCCTTTTCCATCGGCTCCAAGGGCTATGTGGCCTGTGGCCATGACGGCACCAACTTCAAGGCGGACCTGTGGGAGTATGACCCGGCAAGCAATTCGTGGGCACAAAAAGCGGACATGCCGGGTGCGGCGCGCTCGTACGCAAGTAGCTTCAGCATCGGCTCAAAGGGTTACGTATGCCTTGGGCTTACGGACTTTTCAGGTACCAACGCCAGCGACCTCTGGGCCTACGACCCCACCACGAACACTTGGGCGGCCCGCGCCGCCTTCCCCGGTGGTGCGCGCAACGAAGCGGTGAGCTTCAGCATTGGAGGCATGGGCTACGTCGGTCTCGGCGCGGCCGCCTCGCTGTATGCCGATTTCTATGCGTATGACCCGGTGGCGGATGCCTGGACGGCCAAAGCCTCGTTCCCCGGTGGTGCCCGGGCCGGTGTGGCGGGCTTCGCCATCGGCTCGCTGGGCTACATCGGTCTGGGCGGTGACGCGCTCGGCAACTACCCCGTGGACCTTTATGCTTATGACCCGACCTCCAACGCGTGGTCGCCTCGTGCGTCCTTCCCGGGCACCGGGCGCAGGGAGCTCGTGAGCTTCACGATCAACTCCTCCGGGTACGTGTGTACGGGCCTCAACGGTAGCACGTACTTCGACGACCTGTGGAAGTACGACCCGACCGCGAACAGCTGGTTGCAACGGGCCACCTTCAACGGTTCGGCGCGGAAGCTGGCCTCCGCGTTCAGCATCGGTAGCCGTGCATACCTGGGGCTGGGTTCACTCCCCCCCACGGGAGCGTTGGCGGACTTCTGGCAATACACGCCGGATGCCGGTATCACTACCGGCACCCTGGCAGGAAGTTCCTTCTGTCCCGGTGCGGTGCTGAACGTGCCCTACACGGCCGTCGGTGCGTTCGACGAATGTGCCTCCAACACCTTCACAGCCCAACTGAGCGATGCCGGCGGCAGCTTCGCCAGCCCGGTGAGCATTGGCAGCGTGAACAGCACAACAAGCGGGAACATTTCTTGCACTATCCCGAACGGAACGCCGAGCGGCACGGGCTACCGCATACGCGTGATCAGCAGCAGCCCCGCCATTACGGGAAGTGATAACGGCAGCAACATCGGCATCAACCTGTCAATAACCACCGGCTGGACACAACGCGCGGCGTTGGGCTCCACCGGGCGCAGCGGTGCGTTCGCTTTCAGCATCGGCAGCATCGGCTACATGGGCACGGGCCAGGACGGGTCCACCTACCGGCGCGACTTCTGGGCCTATGACCCCAGCACCGGAGTGTGGACGCAGAAAGCCGACTTCGGCGGCACCGGCCGATACGGTGCTGCGGCCTTCAGCCTGAACGGCAAGGGCTACGCGGGTTGCGGAGATGACGGTTCGCCCAACTTCCTGAACGACTTCTGGGAATACGATCCGGTGGCCAATACCTGGGCCGCACGCGCCGGCGTGCCCGGCCCGAGCACCGGGCGCCTCGGAGCGGTGGGCTTCAGCATCGGCAGCAAGGGATACTTCGCCACCGGCTCGGTGACGACGGATCTGTTGGAGTATGATCCGGCCACGAACGCCTGGTCGTGGAAAGCCCCGCTTCCAGGGCCTGGTCGTTATTCCGCAGTGGGTTTCAGCATCGGAAGTACCGGCTATGTGGGTACCGGCGCCCAGGGCGGAACGATCCTCGATGATTTCTATGCCTACGACCCTGCCACCAATACGTGGTCGGCCAAGGCCACGGTGGGCGGGGGTGTGCGTGTGTACGCCGCTGGCTTCAGCATCGGATCGAAGGGCTACATCGCAGGTGGCGCTTCGTCCGGAGGAAATGCGCCCGGCCTTGTGGATGTCCGGGTGTACGATCCCGCATCGAACACGTGGACCGCGGCGGCCTCGTTGCCGGGTAGCGGCAAGCGCTATTCCGCGGCCTTCAGCCTGAACGGCAAGGGCTACTTCGGCACCGGCCTGGACAATGCCAGCTACTACAATGACTTCTGGGAATTCAATCCCCCGAACGAGATAACCACGACCGTACTAAGCACAAGTACATGTGCGGGCAGCGCGTTGTCTGTTCCGTATACCGCCGCCGGAACATTCGGAGGATGCAGTCCGAACACCTTCACCGCGCAGCTCAGCGATGCCAGCGGCAGCTTCGCCTCTCCCGTGGCCATCGGCAATGTGGTGAGCAATGTGAGCGGCACCATCGCCTGCACCATACCGCCCGGTACACCGAGCGGCACGGGCTACCGCATCCGCGTGATCAGCAGCAACCCGGCGGTCACTGGTAGTGACAACGGCAGCAACATCGGCATCGGGGCTCAGGTCGTGAACGCCTGGGTGCAACGCGCCAACCTTGGCGGCGCTGGTCGCTCGGCGGCGGTCGCCTTCAGCGTGAACGGCAAAGGCTACGTGACCACCGGGGCGAACAACGGGACCTACTACGCCGACCTGTGGGCGTACGACCCGGCCACGAACAGTTGGAGCCAGAAGGCTGATTTCGGCGGCGGGCCGCGCGATGCCGCGGTGGGCTTCGGCATCGGCAACCTGGGCTACGTGGGTACAGGCCGCAACGGCGGCACACGCTACCAGGATCTCTGGGCCTACGATCCGGCCGCGAACACATGGACGCAGAAGGCCAACTTCCCCGGCACCGCACGGCAATCCGCCGTGGGCTTCAGCATCGGTACCAAGGGCTACATCGGCACAGGCAACGCTGCGGCCTTCACCACCGACTTCTATGAGTACGACCCGGCCACCGACGCGTGGACGCAGAAAGCGAGCCTGCCTGCTGCCGGGCGCTATGACGCCACCGGTTTCGCCATCGGCACGAAGGGCTACTTGGGCACAGGCGATACGCCGGGTGGACTCGTGAACGACTTCTGGCAGTTCGACCCCGCCACCAACAGCTGGACGGCGATCGCGCCGCTGGCGGGCTTCGGCCGCTACGTGGCCACCACGTTCAGCCTGGGCGGACAGGGCTATGTGGGCATGGGGCTCTCCGCGCCAAGCAGTGGATACCTCAACGACCTGTGGATGTACCAGCCCGCCAGCAATACTTGGACGCAGGTGGCCAGCCTGCCCTCAGCGGCACGTTCCTCCAGCCGGGCCTTCGCCATCGGCACCACCGGATACCTCGGTCTCGGGTATGACGGCAGCACCGCGCGCAACGACCTATGGGCGTACCTGACGGCACCCGACATCACCACATCGGTTGCGGTCACCACTGGCTGTGCGGGCAGCGGCCTGTCGGTGTCCTACACGGCCACCGGCATGTTCGGTGCATGCGCCACCAACACCTTTACGGCGCAGTTGAGCAACGCCAACGGCAGCTTCGCCAGCCCGGTGGACATCGGGAGCGTGGTGAGCAATGTGAGCGGCACCATCGCCTGCACCATACCGTCCGGCACGCCCAACGGGACCGGCTACCGTATACGCGTGATCAGCAGCAACCCGGCGGTAACGGGTAGTGACAACGGCAGCAACATCAGCATCGGTGGCGCGCTGCCGCCGGGAAACACCTGGACCGCCAAGGCCACCTTCGGCAGTGGCCCGCGGCAGGGTGCGTTCAGCTTCGCCTTGGGCGGCAAGGTGTACATGGGCACCGGCTATTGCTGCGGCAGCCCCATGAACGACTTCTGGGCGTACGACCCCACGACCAACGCGTGGACCCAACGCGCGAACGTGCCGGGACCGGCGCGCGCCGGCGGTGTGGGCTTCAGCATCGGATCGCTCGGCTATGCGGGCACGGGAGGCCATGGCAGCTACTCCGCGGACTTCTATTCCTACGACCCGGCAACGAACGCGTGGACACAGCGTGCCAATGTTCCTGGGCCGGTGCGCGGGGCAGGCGTGGGCTTCAGCATCGGCGGCACCGGCTACGTAGGCACCGGTGAGAACGCGTCAAGCACCTCCCTCTACAGCGATCTATGGGCCTACAGCCCGGCCACGGACACCTGGGTGCAGAAGGCCAGCATGGGCGCCGGCCGCAAGGACGCGGTAGCCTTCACCATCGGCAACAAGGCCTATATCGGAACGGGTTCCGGCAGTGGCGGCCATTTGGGCGACTTCTGGGAATATGATCCGGCCACGGATGCATGGACCGCGAAGGCCGCCTTCGGCGGTGGGCCGCGCGAGCAGGCCTGCGGCTTCAGCTGCGCCGGCCTCGGCTACCTCGGCACGGGGTACAACGGCAGCATCCTCACGGATCTGTGGGAGTACGACCCCACGGCGAACAGCTGGGTACAGCGCCCCAGCCTGCCGGGATCGTCGCGATACAAGCCCATTGCTGCTGCCGTGAACGGCGTGGGCTACGTGGGCTTCGGCACCAGCGGCGGTGGCAACTGGCCCAACGAGTTCTTCGCCTACAGTCCGGGTTCGCGGCTGAACACCGATGCGCTCTCGTCCAGCGCGTTCTGTGCGGGTACCGCATTGAGCGTCCCCTACTCCTTCGCGAACATCAACTATGCGGCGTGCAACACCTTCACCGCACAGCTCAGCGATGGCGCGGGCAACTTTACGAGCCCGGTGGCGATCGGCAGCGTGGTGAGCAGCGCGAGCGGCAGCATCCCCTGCACCATCCCGGCGAACACGCCCTTCGGCACCGCCTACCGCATCCGTGTGATCAGCAACAGCCCGGCGGTGACGGGTACGGACAACGGCAGCGACATCACCATCGGCACCACCGCGCCGTTGGTCCTGATCACGCCCGGTGGCAGCACGGCCGGCTGCGCCGCCGGGGCGGTAACGCTCAATGCCTATCCAGGCCTGGGGTATACCTACCTGTGGAGCAACGGCGCCACCACGCAGAGCATCACCCCGGCCACATCCGGCAACTACAGCTACACGGCTACCTCGTACGGTTGCACGGCGACCAGCGCGCCCTCACCGGTGTCCATCAGCCAGACGGCCGTGCTCCTGAGCGATGACTTCTCTTCGGCCGCCCTCGGCTCCGGCGGTGCCTGGACCCGATCATTCCTGGGCACGTATGGCGGCGACTATCCATACAATTGGTTCTCGGTGCAGAACGGTGGCGCGGCCATTTCGGGCAACACCATGGAGATCATCAACGTGATCTCCTCCAGTTCGGCCACCTTCGGCTACGGCACCCAATCAGTCGCGAACGCGAACTTCATTCCCATCATCTACCGTGAGGTGAACGCTACCGGCCGGCACAGCCTGAAGATCAGCTACGACTGGCTCTGCCAGGGCGAACCCTGGGGCGATGGCGGGATCCTGATCATCTATGATCCGGCCCTTGGGTATTGGTACACATACGGCAATCCGCTGAACTATCAGAGCAGCGTGCAGCATGTGACCGACCTGGCACTGCCCGCGAACCTTGCCAACCGCACATTCTACATCGGTTGGGAGTTCTTCAGCAACCAGGCTGTGGTGAATAATCCGGGTCTGTCCCTGGATAACATCGTGCTCACCGGAGCGGACTATGTGCTCGGTCCGGGGGATGTTCCCACCGGGCTGTGCACGGGCATGACCATCCAGGTCCCGTACGATGGCTGCGGCTACTTCCCGGCCGGTAACACCATCACCGCGCAGCTGAGCGATGCGAGCGGCAGCTTCGCGCCACCGGTGAGCATCGGCTCCGTGGTGTCGTCCGCCGCAGGAACCATCGCCGCGACGATACCGCCGGGCACCGCACCGGGCACGGGCTACCGCATCCGCGTGGTGAGCAGCGATCCGGTAGTGACGGGCATCGCCAATGCGCAACCCATCACCATCAACACCACGCCCACGGCGGACGCGGGAAGCTATCCGCCCATGTGCAGCATCGACCCGCCGGTGGCCCTGGTCGGCACACCCGGTGGTGGTGATTGGCTCGGCAACGGCGTGCTCAGCGGTGCGCAGTACACTTTCACGCCGCAGTTCGGCACACAGACGCTCTCTTACGTGCTGGCCGCGAACGGATGTTCGGACACGGCAACCACCGTGATCAACGTGACGCAGGCCACCACCTGGTACAGCGACCTCGGTGATGGCGACGGCCTTGGCGATCCGGCCGTGGACAGTGTCGCATGCGCGCAGCCTGCGAGCTATGTGGCGAGCAACACGGACGCCTGCCCATTGACCCCCGGTACCATCGGAACGGCCTGCGATGATGGCGATGCGAACACCATCAATGATGCCATCAATGCATCCTGCATTTGCGCAGGCACGCTGTACGGTGCACGGGTCGCCGTGCGCGTGATGCTCGATGGCCCCTACAACACCACTACCGGGCTCATGGACGACGGCATGCGCTCGTTGGGACTGGTCCCGACCCTTGAACCGTACACGGGCTTGGGCTATCCACACGTGAGTGGAGGAGGGGAGAGCACCACGGCACCCGTGCTGGCCCTCGCCGGCAACGACGCCATTGTGGACTGGGTGGTGCTGGAACTCCGCGATGCGAACACGCCATCCACCGTGGTGGCCACGCAGTGCGCGTTGCTGCAACGCGATGGGGATGTAGTCGCCACCGACGGCACCTCGCCGCTGAACTTCAACCTCCCCAGCGGCAACTACGGCGTGGTCGTGCGGCACCGGAACCACTTGGGTTGCATGACGGCGGTCGCCCTGGCGCTGAGCCCTACCACCACCCCGGTGGACTTCACGAGCGCGGCCACGGGAACCTACGGCACCAGCGCCCGCAAGACCAGCGGCGGGGCCGTGTCCGTTCAGGTGCTCTGGAGCGGCGACGTCACCTTCAACCACCAGATCAAATACACCGGCAGCGGGAATGACCGCGACCCCATCCTTGTGACCGTGGGCAGTACCACACCGAACAACGTGGTGAGTGGCTACAGCACGCGGGACGTGAACCTGAACGGCGAGGTGAAGTACACCGGAAGCGGTAATGATCGCGATCGCATTCTGGTGAACGTGGGGAGTACGACACCGAACAACATCCGCGTGGAGCAGTTGCCGTAAGGCGCTCAGATCACGAGCGACACTGGTTCATCCTTTCCTCCGCTTCAGTTCCTGCACGTCGAGCAGGTCCTTGGGCCGTGCTGATCGTAGCTTGCTCTTGATCGGATCGTCCAAGGCGATCACCTGTAGCGCGTAACCGGATGCCCGACGAGCTCGGTCGGTTCAGCCCGCGACCGCCATCAGCATGCGCACATCGTGCTGATCCGCCGCCAGCAGGAACGCGGACACCTCCTCATCGAACCGCATCGGCGCGTTTGCGGATGATGAAATTGCCGGACTTGTCCTCTTCGCTGGCCCGGTCCATGCGTCTTCCGTTGAAACTGCGCAGGAACCACATTACGCGCTCTGCCGGGGAGAGTGCGAGGAATTCACGCTCCCTGCGGGCATTGTTCTCTTCCTTCGTCTCGAAGCGGATCCGCTGGTCCATGACCTCAAAAGTAGGGTGCGGGTCTTGCTACCGGCGCGCCCTCGGATGGAACCGCAGGATGTTGCTACGCAGGTACTCGCGGTCCAGGTGCGTGTAGATCTCCGTGGTTGTGATGCTGGCATGCCCGAGCATCTCCTGCACCGCGCGCAGGTCCGCGCCGCCTTCCACCAGGTGCGTGGCGAAGGAGTGCCGAAAGGTGTGCGGGCTGATCTCCTTTTTCACGCCGGCCTTCATCGCGAGCTTCTTCACCAGGTTGAACACGCTGACGCGTGAGAACCCGCCGCCTTTCGCATTCAAGAAGAGGATGTCCTCGGCCTTCTTCTGCACAGGCAGATGAACGCGTTCCTCCTTGCGATAGACATCGATCTGCTTCATCGCCTCGGGGCTGATGGGCACGAGGCGCTCCTTATCACCCTTGCCGATCACGCGCACGAAGC
>CAZYPC010000112.1:0-14551 GCA_964649165.1 uncultured Chryseobacterium sp. | reverse complement strand
GCTCCCCGGGCTGGACTTGAACCAGCGACCCCATGATTAACAGTCATGTGCTCTAACCAGCTGAGCTACCAGGGAAGGTACCCTTGTTGAAAGGGACGGCAAATGTAGGCGTATGGTGGATCGGCACAAGCCCGACTTTCGCCGTCGCATGAAGTCACCTCCGAAGTGGAAGACAGCCATCCTGGTCTGGGTGTGCATCTACCCGAGCATCACCAGCCTTTTCCTGATCTTCGGGGATCAACTGGCGCTTTTACCTCCCATGCTGCGCACGCTGGTGCTCACCCTTGTGCTGGTGCCCCTGCTCGTCTTCGTGCTGCTGCCGCTGATGCACAAGCTATTTGCTGGCTGGCTGCACCGCTGAGGGTTCCTCCCCTGCGTCAAAGACGAACCGATAGCCCGGTTTGCCCAGGAAACCCTTCGTCTCCTCCGTGGTACCGGACCGTTGAGTGACCCGGGGCGCATTCAAGCCCTGGGCCTGGAGGTATGCCTTCACCGCCGCCTGCCGGGCTGATTCGAGCTCCCTGCAGCGGGTCGTTACGGTTTCCGCCCCAGCGATGGCCACACAGCGTTGCCGCTCGCCCTGGCCTGCGGTGCCCGGTGACTTGCTGTCCAGGAAGCCGACAAAGAGCGAGTCGCGCGTGCTGAGGGCGATGATCCGGGCGCTGTCTTCCTCGGTAAGTGTGCCGGTGAGTTGGAGGAACTCCTGCTTCGCGAGGAACGCGGCCAATTCCTCCTGTTCCTCGCGCGGATCCACGATAGGCACAAGCGCAACAGTGAGGTCCGCCTTGGCCTCGAGTCCTTTCGCCAACCGATCCAGCGCTTTGCGTTGCAGCTTGCCCATGCCGGTCTGGAGCAGATCGAACCGCACGCTCTCCAGGTCCTCTTCATCTCCGCCGCCCAACGCCCGTCCGATCAGTCGACCGGGAGCGGTGGCCGCTTTCACCAACAGGTTCTTGAGCACCTGCCACACGATGGGCCACGGCTTGAATTGCGGGTCATTGATGTCACCTTCGACAGGCACGTCCAGGTCGATGTTGCCCTTCACATCCTTCAGCAGGCTCACAGCGAGTCGCATCGGCAGCACGAAGATCTCCGGGTCGTGGGCGTCCACCTTCTTGCCGACCTTCATCTGCTGGGCCTGGATGTGGTTCTCGCTGTCGATCTTCCCCTCCGCGATACGCGTGTGGCCCGCGTACGACAAGGTGCCCTGCTCGAAGGGGTGCGCGACGTACCAACGGCCGTAGGCGTCCAGATCCGCGAGCGCGAGCTCCTCCACCTCCATCGTGGCATCCACGTTCTTGAAGTTTTTCGGGTCGAACTTGAACGCGCTGGTGAGTTTGCCTTTGTCGTTGAGCGTGGCGGAGGCCTTGAAGTCCACGCTGCCGGCATCACTGTTCATCCGCGTGCTGCTCACGGCCAGGTCGCCCAGCGTGTATCGGAACGGGCGCTCAGGCGTGAAGTCCTCAAAGACCAGTTCGCCGTTGGTGAAGGCCAGGCTGTCGGCGTTGTACTCATTAGCCACCAGGTCCTGTCCGAGCATGCGGATGTAATCGGCGAGCATCACGAACACATTGTCCTCACTAGCCGCCAACGCAACGGTGGTGTCACCTGCCGTGGAGGTGCTATCCAACTTCAGCACCTTGCTCCAGGTCTGGCTGCCATCAGCCCACATCTGGAAGCGCGTGTGGAAGCCATCCACAAGAATGCTCTTCAGGTCGAAATTGTCGTCCCTGGCGTTGAGTGTATCCAGCCGCACACGTGCGGACTTCAGGCCGATCAGTGGCTCACCCTTGCCATCAGTGATGTCCACCGCGTTCAAGCCCAGTGCTGCGCGCACGGCCAACGCATTATCGGCCGCCCAACTGTCCCGCAGGTGCAGGTCCAGGTCCACATCGCCTTTCAGCGCCGTGGTGTGCATGAAGTCCTGCAGGTAGGGCAGCAGCTGGGGCAGGGCGAACCTGCTCAGGTCCGCATCGATCTCATAGAGCGACTGGTCGGTATCGATCATGAAGCCGCCCTTCAGGTCACCACCCTTGGCCAACGCGAGCGACAGATCGAAGTCCATGCGGGCGCTTTCGCTGGTGATGCGGTTGCAGGTCGCGTTCAGGCGCACGACCTCGGCCGGCTCCTTCAACAGATCCATGGCGTACACGATGTGGCCGTCACTGAGTTCGATGTCCTCCATGCTGAAGACCACCGGTTCAGCATCGGGCTCAGGAGAGGCGGCCGTATCTGTGCCGCCGAGCTCCAGCAGATCGCTGAAGTTGAAGCGGTCGCCTTTCTGCGCCACGTGGAAATAGGGCTTCACGATGCGCAGATCATGAAAACGCCATTGGTTGCTGCGGAATGCCCTCCAGAGGTTGCTCTTCACCTCGATCTTCTCCCAGCTCACGAAGATGTCCTCGCTCTTCGGCTCGGTACACGTAAAGCCGTTCACGGAGTATGTGAACGTGAAGGGGTTCAGCACGATGCTGCCGATGCGCACCTGGCGGTCGATCCACTCCACGCTGTGATCCTCGATGTAGCGTTTCAGCAGGTACGGCAGGAAGAACGCGACCACCAATAGAAGCGCGGTGAGCAGTCCGCCGAACAGGAGCAACCGACGACGCCATTTGCCCTTGGGCTTTGCTGCGCTTTCCTCCGCCATGTGGGCAAAGTTGCTCGCGGTCGGGCCGAAAACAAGAAGCGGCCCCTCTTCCGAAGGACCGCCCCTTTTTTATGTGGATGCGCTCAGGCTGCGGCGCGCAGTTGTTCGGGTTCGGCCTGTTCGATGCGCGCTTCCGGCTTCGCCCCGACCAGGCGGAAGTCATTCAGCACGATCTCGGTCACGTAACGCTTCAGGCCGTCCTTCGCTTGGTAGGAGCGGTGGACCAAGCGACCTTCCAAGGCGATGCCGGTGCCTTTGCGGACCAGCCGCTGAAGCGCATCGGCGGTCTGGCCCCAGGCCACCACGGTGTGCCATTGTGTGTCCGTCACCTTCTCGCCTTCGCCGTTGGTGTAGGTCTCGTGGGTGGCCACGGAGATGCGGGCCACTTTGCGGCCCTTGGCCAGTTCGCGCACTTCGGGGTCGAAACCGCAGTTGCCGATGAGCCGCACGGTGTTGCTGATCTTGTTCATGGTCGTGTGTGTTGGGGGTTTGTGTTGGCTTGTTCGGAACCGGCATTGGTGTCGAATTCCGTCGGCAAACCTTCACCCCTCACTTTCGCCGACTTGTCTGACCATCTGCTTGTAGTCGCCTACAAGTGTTTGTCAAACGGGAGTGTCACATGCAAAGCCCCTCTCCGCTCCAGCAATGGCGCTACCTTGAGGCCGGGCAGGAGGTCAGGCAGCGCGTAGCCGGTGGGGCAACGTCTTGCCGCCGGAAAGGCCCTTGAAACGAGTTGCGTGAGCTGACCGAACGCGAGCTGGTGGAAGGCTGCCAGCGTGAGGACCGACGTGCCCAGGAGCTCCTGTACGGACGGTTCGCACGGCGTATGTACGCCGTGTGCTTACGCTATGCCCGCCATCAGCTGGAAGCTGACGACCTGTTGCAGGAAGGCTTCATCCGCGTGTTCGACAAGCTGCAAAGCTTCCGCTTGGAAGGCTCGTTGGAGGGCTGGATCCGCCGGATCATGGTACACACCTGCATCAACCACTACCGGAAGAAGGCCTTCCAGAACGAGAAGTTCGGCATGGAGCACGTGCCCGATTCTCCCGTAGAGCCCATGGCCGTGGATCATATGGGCGAAACCGAACTGCTGGCCTTGGTGAAGGAACTGCCCGATGGCTACCGGATGGTGTTCAACATGTTCGCCATCGAAGGCTACGACCATGCGGAGATCGCCGAGCTGATCGGTTGCGGCGAGAGCACCAGCCGCAGCCAGCTGGCCAAAGCGCGGCGCATGCTACAGGACCGGATAACGAAACAAGCGACACCCGTACATGAACGGAAAGCATCCCATTGACGACCTCTTCGCGCGCGGCTTGCGCGATGCCGAAGCCACACCTCCGCCCGGGGTGTGGGAGGGCATCGTGCGCGAACGCGCCAAGGCACCTTCCGCTCCGGCGAAGGGTTCCGTGATGACACGGAACCGCGGCCGCTGGGGCCTGGCGGCCATCCTGCTGCTATTGCTGAGCGCGGGCGCCTATTGGCTTGTGGTCCAACCCGGCACGAACAGCGCGGATGGCCCTGCTTCCGTGGAACCTTCACCGGGCGGGGAAGGGCAACCCAGCACGCTGGCCACGAAGAACGCAACAACAGAGAGCGGATCGGCGACCCCTGAAAAGTCGAACGCGGAAGGTCCTTCCACCACATCAACGACATCCGCTCAAGAACCGGACGCGACCCCCTCTTCCACAGGAACGACAACGGATCCCACAGTGAAGCAAGCAGGCACCCCTCACGGTTCTCCGGTGGGATCGGCCGGTGACAGTAACACCAAAAAACCGGTTACGCAGCAGGCAGCCCGGTCGAACAAACCAGCCAGCCAGCCCGCTACGGTGGCCACGGTATCCAGCCAAGTGAACGATGACGCACGCAACAACGATGAACCCGCGAATGAGAACACCACCCGTTCATCGCCCAACGATGAGCCGGCTATCGCTCCATCCTCAGAAAGTTCTGCGACGTCGAAAGGCAAGAACGGGGACCCGGTGAGCATCGGAGGTTCGACCTCCATGGCCCAGGCGTCATCCGGAACTGTTGTGCGCACCAGCCCTGATGTCCACCTATCTAAACTCGACGGGTTGGTCACGCCATTGGTGGGCACTGCCGTTACACCACCCGGACCCCTGCTGCAAGGCGACTCCACACCGGTCTATGTGCTGGACAAGGGTCAATGGTGGTTCGGTGTACAGGCAGGCATCTCCTCGCTGAACGGGGAATGGCGGGGCACCGGGCCAGAGATTTCCGAACTGAACGAAAGCGAGACCTGGCAAGGGGGACAGAGCCTCGCGCTCGCCGTTGGTCGCGATTGGCTGAGCGGTTGGTCCTCCGGCATCACCATCGGTATGGCCAAGAAACGCTCGCGGTTCCTTCATCACGAATCAGAGCCGGGACATGTGGAGACCGTCATCGATACCACATGGACGAACACTCCGATGGGCACGCAGACCAACTATTCCACGTGGGACATCGTGGAGCGGCTGGTGGAGGAGCCCGGTGTGGAACGCGACTACAGCGCCACGAATACATACACCAGCTTGCGCATCGCACCGGAAATAGGGTATCGTATCGCGGGGCGTCAACGGTTCTCCCTGCACGCCCGCGGTGGCTTGGCCGTTTCTATGACCCTTGGGCGCAAGGGTAGCGCGCTGGTGTCGTCCGCCACTTCCGACTCCACAGAGGTCGTGCAAACCTCGATCACCCCGCTCGCATTGAATGATGCCTCCTTGGACGACCGCTTTCCGGTCTCATTCGCGGTCTTCGCTTCTGTTGAACTCAGGTACCGGCTTTGCGAACGCTGGTCGCTCAGCATGCTGCCCATGTTCAACTTCGACCTTTCGCGTTCCGCAGAACGAGTTCCTCAGACGTCCATGACCGAAGTGGGCGGAGCGCTGCGGTTGCGTTATGACCTGGGCCATAAAGAACGACGTGTGAAATGATCGAACGAGGATCGTCATCGAAGTGGGTGCGTGGTGTTCTACTGGCCTCCGCGCACGGCTGCGTCCTGTTGGCGCATGCACAATGTCCCGGATTGAAGCCCCGGTTCGAATGGACAAGCAACGGCTCGTCGATGGTGTTTACGGACCTCACTCCTGAATGGCAGGTCACCGAGCGTCTATGGGAGTTCGGTGACGGAGATACGGCGAGCGACGTGACCGCCACGCACAGCTACGCCCTCGCGGGTGCCGATATGGTAAGGCTCACCGTCTACTCCTTGGACTGTCCATATCAGTCCGAAGCTTTCGTATTCCACGGAGGCCCGAGCGACTCCTGCTATTCGCAGATCTCTTCAACTTTCGCCACGACGCAGATCTCGAACAATGCACTCGCCGTGACGGACGCCAGCCAGGGCGACGGCTCCCCTTTGCTCTATTTCTGGAACTTCGGTGATGACAGCATCAGCCTGGATACCTCGCTCACACACTTCTATGCGTTACCCGGTGCGTACGACGTGACCCACTCGATCACCACGCTGGACAGCCAGACCGTCTGCTTCGCCGGCAGCGCGCAACGCGTATTCGTGGATGGGAACACCAGCACCTGCGACTCGTCCGTGTTCTTCGACCTATCGGGGGCGTTTGCGGGCAACACGATATCGCTCAATGCGAACACGATCGCCTTGGATGAAGGACTCGTATTCCTACAATGGGAATGGGATTACGGTGATCAGAGCGCGGACGTTTCGGTCGCGCCTGGCATCGAGCACATCTACACCTACCCAGGCGAATACCAGGTATGCGTTACCGTTCATGTAGCGGATACGGCAAGCAACGACAGTTGCTGGGCCCGAGCATGTTCAACGTTGACGACCGAGGCGGTCGGGGTCCAGGAAGAGGATGCATCGTCCTTGTTGCGCGCCCGACCGGTCCCGTGCAACGATGAGTTGTGGATCGAAGGTCCCATGCTCCGTGCTGGCGCTCGCGTTCTGCTGATGGATGCCTTGGGACGTGAAGTACTGGCGCGAACTGTACAGACCTCCGGCACGATACGTCTTGAAACGCGCGCATTGCCTTCCGGCTTCTACACGGCCGTCATCCAGCACGACAGACGGACGAATTCACTTCGGCTGTTGAAACAGTAGGCAACGAAACCCCGCTTTCACCCCGTCCTCATCGCGCAAGGCCCGCCCGCCCGGCGCCTAGCTCCAACCCTCGCATACAGCAGCTCATGAAACACTTTTTGACGAGCCTTGCCGCCCTCGCCTTGGGCACCTCCGCCTTTGCCCAACCGGATTGCTCCCAGGTCATCCAGGCCTCTTTCACCTCCACCGCGCAGGGGAATATCGTGGTACTGGTGAACACCTCACAGGCGATGTTCCCACAGGCCACCACGTACCAGTGGGTCTATGGCGACGGTGAGGTGGGACCGGGAAGTTCGGTGACGCACGTGTACGACGCGCCCGGCACGTACCTCGTCTGCTTGTATGCCGTGGTTGAAAATTGTGTCGACACCGCCTGCCAGGAGATCGTGGTCGGCGGCGGAAACCCTTGCTCCGGTCTACAGGCCGGCTTCACCGCTTCGTTGACGGGGAATGGCGCACAGTTCTCCAACAGTACCGCTGGCACGGGCTTCCAGACCAATTGGTACTGGGACTTCGGTGATGGCGGAGCCAGTGACAATGCACAGCCGCAGCATTCCTACAACGGACCGGGCACGTACCTGGTGTGCCTCACCGCAGTGAGTGTTTATGAGCAGAACGGTGGAGGCCTGCTCACCTGCGCCGACACCATCTGCCATGAGGTGGTCATATCAAGCGACCCGTCGCCTTGCGACAGCCTGAGCGCCGGGTTCTGGACCGGATCGAACGGCGGTGGCCCGCTGTCCATCGTCTTCTCAGCGAACAACCCCGGAGGCACGGGTACGCATTGGCTATGGAGCTTCGGAGATGGCACCTTTTCAGATGACGGACCACAGGGGACGCACAACTACAATGAGCCCGGCACCTATGGGATCTGCCTCACCACATGGGCATGGATCCCGGGAACACAGGATACCTGTTCCGCGACATCGTGCCAGTCGATCGTGGTCGGTGACCCCTCCCCGTGCGACAGCGTCTTCGCCTGCTTCCAATGGGGTCAGCAGAACGAAGCCGTCCAGTTCTACAACTGTTCGAGCAATGGTGAGCTGGGCTACTGGTGGTCCTTTGGCGACGGCACGAACAGCGATGGCTACCAGCCCTCGCATACGTATCCCGGTCCGGGCACATACACCGTCTGTCTGACCGTCTGGACCACTGGTTCGGAGGGGACCTGCAGCGATACCATTTGCAATACGCTGGTGGTACAGGGCGAAGGATCGCCCTGTGACAGCCTGAGCGCGGACTTCGTCGTGACCACGCAGGAGAACCTGGCCGCGTTCAACGCCTTTGGCGGAACAGCGGTCGGCTACCATTGGAACTTCGGGGATGGCACCAACGGCGATGGTCCCGCGCCCACGCACATCTATCCGGGCCCCGGCACCTACCATGCCTGCCTGATCACCTGGACCTGGGATCCACAAACACAGGACACGTGCTACGCCGACCACTGCGCGTGGATCACGATCGGTGGAGGCGGCCCGTGCGACAGCACCTTCGCCTGCTTCCAGTGGGGTCTACAGAACAACGTGGCCCAGTTCTTCAACTGCTCGGGTTCCAGCGGACAAGACCTGAACTACTGGTGGAGCTTCGGCGACGGCACGAGCGGGGACGGCTACCAGCCCGTGCATACCTATCCCGGTCCCGGCACCTACAGTGTCTGCCTCACGGTATACACCAACAACTCCCCGGATTCCTGTAGCAACACCATCTGCAATACCCTCGTCATACAAGGCGATGCTTCCCCCTGCGACAGTCTGAGCGCGGAATTCACGGTCACCGGCATCGAGACGCAGGCTGTTTTCACCAGCTTCGGCGGAACCGCCATCGGATACCACTGGACCTTCGGCGATGGCACACAGGGTGACGGAGCGAACCCGGTGCATGTCTATCCCGCTCCGGGCAGCTACCACGCCTGTCTGGTCACATGGACCTGGAACCCACAAACACAGGACACCTGCTACGCCGACCATTGCGAGTGGATCACGATCGGAGGGTCGGAACCCTGCGATAGTCTGCAAGCGGGCTTCGTAGCGAACGTGGGTGATGCGACCGTGTGGTTCTCCAATTCCACCTACGGCACAGGCTTCCAGACCACATGGCATTGGGACTTCGGCGATGGCACGACCAGCAATGACGCGCAACCTTCGCACATCTTCCCAGGCCTCGACACATACGAGGTCTGTCTCACCGTCACCACCCTGTTCGAACAGCAGGGCGGCGGGGTCATCACGTGCCAGGACACCTATTGCGGCCTTGTCTCCACTGGCGGGGGTTCACCGTGCGACAGCTTGGGGGCCTACTTCGTTGTGACGACCCAGGAGAACCTGTCCGCCTTCACCACGTTCGGCGGAACGGCCATCGGCTACTTGTGGGACTTCGGTGATGGCACCGAGGGGGATGGACCAGCACCCACGCACACGTACCCTGGCCCCGGAGCCTACCACGCCTGCCTGATCACCTGGACCTGGGATCCACAAACACAGGACACATGCTATGCCGACCACTGCCAGTGGATCACCATCGCCGGGGGCGACCCTTGCGATACGATACAGTCCTGCTTCACTTGGGAAGGCACTGGAGCCGTCCTGTTCTTCGATAATTGCTCCAGCATGAACGGCTTGGGGCCGTGGTACCTCTGGGATTTCGGGGATGGCACCCAGAGCGATGCGATCAGCCCGACACACACTTTCCCCGGCTCCGGCACCTACCTCGTGTGCCTGACCGGGTGGTTGGCCAATTCGCCCGACTCCTGCACCAGCACGATCTGCCATGAGGTGGTCGTGGGCGGCGGCGATTCGCCGTGCGACAACCTGAGCGCGGAATTCACGGTCACCGGCATCGAAACGCAGGCTGTCTTCACCAGCTTCGGTGGAACCGCCATCGGCTACCACTGGACCTTCGGCGATGGCACACAGGGCGACGGGGTCAACCCGGTGCATGTCTATCCCGGCCCGGGCAGTTACCACGCCTGTCTCGTCACATGGACCTGGGATCCGCAGACGCAGGACACCTGCTACGCCGAACACTGCGAGTGGATCACGATCGGTGGAGGCGGGCCTTGCGACAGTTTGGAGGCGCACTTTGTCTGGGAACCCGCCGGACCGAACGTGTTCCTGTTCCAGGACGCGTCATGGACCAACGGACAGGACGTGTCATACTGGTGGAGTTTCGGCGACGGCACGAACGCCGATGGCCCGAACCCGGATCACCTCTACCAACAACCCGGTGAGTACACGGTCTGCCTCACCATTACCGCATTGAACTCGCCCGATCCATGCACCAGTACGACCTGCCAGACCATCATCGTGCAGGGCGGCGGTTCGCCGTGCGACGGACTGAATGCGGAGTTCGTTTACGATCTCAACGGGTCGTTGATCGTGATGCAAGCCGCCGCGAACCCGCCGGGCACGAGCTACCAGTGGATGATCGATGGGGGTCTGGTGGGCGACGGGGTCAATTCGGAACACATCCTTCCGGGGCCCGGGGTGTACAATGTCTGCCTCATCGTCGGAGCGTATGACCCGGTCGCCGAGGATAGCTGCTTCGAGGACCATTGCCAGTTCGTCACCCTCGGTGGCGGTAGCCCGTGCGACAGCCTCTGGACGGCCGACTTCGAGTACGGCCACCAGGGCACGGTATACACGTTCTACAACACGAGCGATACCCAAGGGGATGAGGTAAGCACTCATTGGGACTTCGGCGACGGCACCACGAGCGATGATTCCCAGATCGTCCACACCTATGCCGAGAGCGGGGAATACACGGTATGCATGACCATCACGGGGATCGCACCGGGTACGAACGACACCTGCGAGGTGACCATGTGCCAGGAGATCCAAGTGGTTACGGGCATCCATGATGCCGCTGGCGGCCCTGGCCTGATCGCGTGGCCGCAGCCCTTCGATAACGCGCTCCAGTTGGACGGCGCGGACCTGCAGGGAACCACCCGCTTCACCCTGCTCGACATGACCGGTCGGGTCGTATACGACCAGGGCACAAGCGCTCAAGGACGGATCGTTCTGCACTACGATCAGCTGCCGACCGGTGCCTATGTGCTGCGTGTGCGCAACGAACTGATGGATCGCGCGATCCGCGTGGTGAAGCGTTGAGCACAAGAGACCTGGAATGACGAAGGGCTCCCGCAAAGGAGCCCTTCGTCATATTCGAGCGTCAAGTTCCTTAGGACAGGGCCGCTTCGGCCTTGCGTTCCACGACATGGAATTGGTTCATCACCACCTCCGTGAAGTAGCGCTTCTGGCCCTCCTTCGTCTCGTAGCTCCCATGCACCAGCCGGCCCTCGAGAGAGATGCGGCTACCCTTCTTCAGTTGTGCGATCACCTCCTCGGCCGAGCGGCCCCAAGCCGTGATCTGGTGCCATTGGGTATCGTCCTTGCTGTTGCCGTTCCCGAAGGAGAAGTGCTCGGTCGTAGCGAGGCTGAAGCGCACCCGCTTCTTACCGCCCTCGAATTCGCGCAGCTCAGGATCCTTTCCGAGGTTGCCCATCAGTTGCACGCGGTTGGTGATCATCGTTTCCATGTCGTTGAAAGTTTGTTGTTCGACGCCGCAAACCTTCACCCCGGGAAAGCCGCGATCCGGGCAGCATTGCATTTATAGTCGTGTACAGCCGTTTGTTGGACGCCCTTTCACCTAGGGATCACCCTCTATATTCGCCAGCCTTTCCGCCGAACGAACCTCTCCGGAAACCCATGAGCGAACCCGTCAAGAAGATCCTGGTACCCACTGATTTCACCAAGGTGGCTGAGTGTGCCCTGAACCATGCCAGCACGATGGCCGCACGCATGGGAGCAGAGATCCACCTGCTGCACATCGTGAGCGACAAGGACGACGCGGACGAGGCCCACACACGGATCCAAATGGTGATCGACCGGGCGAAAGCCGCAGGCGAAAAGCAGCCTTTGGTACCGCAGGTACGGGTGGGCTCTGTTTATGAGGACATCGGTACCACGGCGTCGGAGATCGGTGCGGGGCTCATCATCATGGGCACGCACGGCATGCACGGCATGCAGTTCATCACCGGGAGCCGTGCCTTGAGGGTGATCACCAACAGCACCGTGCCCTTCATCGTGGTGCAGGAGCGCAACATCAAGCCCACCGGCTACCAGCAGCTCGTAGTGCCCATGGACCTGCAGAAGGAAAGCCGCCAGAAGCTGACGCTGGTGGCCGACATGGCCAGGTACTTCAAGTGCAAGGTGCATCTGGTGGTGCCCAAGGAACCGGACGAGTTCCTGCACCATCAGCTGGTGAACCACCTGAAGTTCGCGGATGGCTACCTGAAGGAGCGCGGCATCGAGCACGAAGCCAGCATTCTGGAAGAGGACACCGACGACTTCGTGAAGGGCGTGATCCGCTACGCGGTGAAAGTGGACGCCGATCTGATCACCATCGTGAACATGCTCCAGAACAGCATCTTCGGCGTGCTGGGCGTGCCCAACGAGCAGGAGGTGATCACCAACGAGCCACAGATCCCGGTCATGTGCATGAACCCGCACTCCGTAGGTCATACGGACGCGCCGGTGTGGAACGTCTGATCCCGCAGGACAGGAAGACCTCATTCTGAACAAGCCCGCTGACGCGGGCCAAGGGGGCATTGAACTCCTCGGCCGTCGTATCGCGGACGATCTTGCACCTTTGTCCCCCGGTTGCCCGGGTCCATAGGAGACCTGAGCGGCGAACGTGGCCCGGACCGACGACAAACACCCCAAGCCCGGCGCGGTGGAACAGGCCGTGCTGGCGGCCGTGCGCAAGAGCGGGCATGCGGGGATCACCAGCCAGCAATTGGCCCTGCAACTGGGTTTCAAGGAGAAAGGACAACGGTACTTGGTGTACGACGCGCTGGAGGCCCTACAAGAAAAAGGACAAGTGAAGACAGGAAAGAAAGGGCGCTATCAGAGCACCAAACAACGCGATGAGGCCGAGGGCACCATCGACATCATCGCCAGCGGCGCGGGCTATGTGCGGCTGGGCGCCGCCATGGGGGCGAAGGCCGAGAAGAGCACGGAGGACGTTTTCATCCATGGCAGCGATGTGGGCATGGCCCTGCACGGCGACAAGGTGGAGATCCGCATCGGCGGTGGCCGCGGCAACCGGCTGGAAGGCAAAGTGCTGCGCGTGGTAGAGCGCCGCCGGACGGAATTCGTGGGCGTGATCCACAAGCACCAGGGCCGCATGATCCTGGTGAGCGACGACCAGAAGGTGCAGAAGCCCTTCTTCATCCCGCCGGGCGACCTCAACGGAGCGACCGAGGGCGACAAGGCCATCATCGGCCTGGGCGAGTGGAAGGACCACCGCGACCTGCCACGCGGCTTCGTGAAGCGCATCCTTGGCCGGGCCGGGGAGCACAACGTGGAGATGCACGCCATCCTCGCGGAGTTCGGCCTTCCGCTGGAATTCCCTGAAAGTGTGGTGCAGGCCAGTGAGGAGATCCCCGACGGTTGCACACCCGAGGAGATCAGGAAGCGCCGCGATGTGCGCAGCATCCCGACGATCACCATCGACCCGGATGATGCGAAGGACCTGGATGATGCGCTGAGCCTCCGCAAACTCGAAAGCGGCAACTGGGAAGTTGGCGTCCACATCGCCGATGTAAGCCACTACGTGAAGCCCGGTACCGTGCTCGACATGGAGGCCGCCGCCCGTGCGACGAGCGTGTACCTCGTGGACCGCGTGGTGCCCATGCTGCCGGAGAAGCTGAGCAACAACCTCTGCTCGCTCCACGCGGATACGGACAAGCTCAGCTTCAGCGCCATCTTCGAGATGGACGAGAACGCGCGCATCAAGAACGAGTGGTTCGGCCGCACGGTGATGCGCTCGCACCATCGCTTCGCCTACCAGGGCGCTCAGACGATCATCGACGGAAAGGCCCCGGAGGATGCACCCTTCCGCCACGAGGTGCTCACCATGCACAAGCTGGCCCAAGTGCTGCGCAAGGACCGCATGGCCAACGGCGCATTGGAGATCGGCGGCAACGAGGTGAAATTCAAGCTCGACGAGAAGGGCCGCCCGATCGAGGTGTACGAGAAGGTGATGGGCTCGGCGAACTGGCTCATCGAAGAGTTCATGCTGCTGGCGAACAAGCGCGTGGCGGCGTGGGTCGGTACCCTGAAGAAAGGCGGTGTGCATCCCTTCGTCTACCGCATCCACGACACGCCCGACCCCGAGAAGGTGGACCAGTTGCGTTCGTTGGCGAAGAGCTTCGGATACACCCTGCAGTCCACGAGCGAAGAGGATCTGCCGCACGCGATCAACCGCCTGCTGCAAGAGATCAAGGGCAAGGAGGAGGAGAACATCATCAAGCAGATCACGATCCGGTCGATGGCGAAGGCCATCTACAGCACGGACAACATCGGGCACTACGGTCTCGGCTTCGAGCACTACACGCACTTCACATCGCCCATCCGCCGCTACCCGGATCTGTTGGTACACCGTGCGATGGCCCATTACCTCGCCCACGGTAAACCGCTGGACAAGGAGACGCTGGAGACGAGTTGCGTCCACAGTTCCCAGCAGGAAAAGCGCGCGGCCGACGCGGAGCGCGCGAGCATCAAGTTCAAGCAGGCCGAGTACTTGTTGTCGCGCATTGGCCAAACCTTCGAGGGTGTGATCAGCGGCCTCACGAATTGGGGCATCTACGTGGAACTGCGCGCCAACAAGTGCGAAGGCATGATCCCCTTACGCGACCTGCCGGGCGACAGCTTCAAATTCGACCAGGACCGGTACACGGTCATCGGCCAGCGCACCGGCAGACGGTTCCGCCTCGGCGATGAACTGCTTGTGACCATCCGCGGGGTGGATATGGACAAGCGCACCGT
>CAZYPC010000111.1:8668-14746 GCA_964649165.1 uncultured Chryseobacterium sp. | reverse complement strand
ACGCTCGATGACGGCGGATGGGGTGCCATCCAGATCGACATCGGCGGGGTGGGCTGCGGCGGTGGAAGTTGCACCGACCAGCAGATCGTGGTGACCGCGGGTACCGCCCCGCTGGACGTGTACTGGGAGATCTACGACCAGTTCGGCAGTTTCATCTGGAGCGGCGGAGCGCCGGAAGACATCACCCTGTGCCTGGCGGACGGCTGCTACACCATGTACCTCTACGATGCCATGGGCGATGGCTGGAACGATGCGGCCTACACCATCACCGACGTGGGCACCGGTACCGTGCAGGCCACCGGTACCCTGAATGCCGGCGGCTTCTCCGCCTCGCAGATCATCATCGGGGCCGGGTGCGGCGCGTGCGATGGCTATACCATGAACGTGACCGCCGGGACCGCCCCCGGTGATGTGAGCTGGGACCTGTACGATGCCGGATTCAGCTACATCGGCTCCGGTATCGCACCGGGGAACATGGCGCTCTGCCTGCCGCCGGGATGCTATACCCTCTATATGTACGACCTCAGCGGTAACGGTTGGAACGGGGCCACCTACAGCTTCACCGAGGACGCCACAGGGACCACCGTGGCCTCCGGCACCCTGGTGAGCGGTTCGTTCGGCACCGCACAGGTCTCCATCGGCGGTGGATGCGGTACGCCCACCTGCCTGGACTATACCATGACCGTGACCGGCGGCACCGCCCCTGCCCAGGTGACCTGGAACTTCATGAGCATGGGCGTGAACTACGCCAGCGGCGGCGCGCCTTCCACCGTGAACATGTGTCTGGATACCGCCTGCTACGTGATGCAGATGTATGATGCCGCCAGCAACGGCTGGAACGGCGCCACCTGGACCCTTACCAACTCCACCGGCACCGTGATGGGCACCGGCACCCTCGCCTCCGGCACCAACGGTTCCACCACCGTGAACCTCGGCACAGGCCCCTGCACCGTGCCCACCACGGTCTCCGCCAGCGATTGCCCGCAGGCCGTGAACGTGTGTACCAACCTGAACTTCACCATCGACCCCACCGGCTGGGGCGCCCTCTGGGAGATCCCTACCCTCGGGTCGGTAAGCAACCCCGAGTTCTGGGTGGCCGACGGCATCCTGAGCCCCTGGGGTACCGACCACTACGGCTGCCTCATGGGCCAGGAGATCAATACCACCTGGATGATCGTGAACATCTCCGGGAGCGGATCACTGGAGTTCACCCTCGGCGCCAACGGCTCGCAGACCGGCTTCTACGACTGGACCATGTTCCCCTACAACGCGACCACATGCGGGGCCATCATGGCGAACGCGTTGGCTCCTGTGCGCTGCAACTGGAACTATGCCTCCTGGGGCGGTACCGGCCTGGCCAGCACCATCCCCTCCGGCGGGGTACCGGAGAACTATGAAACACCGCTGAACGTGCTCGCTGGCCAGCGCTACATCATCTGCTTCAGCAATTGGAGCTCGGTCTCCACCGTGGTGCCCTTGGTCTTCGGCGGTACCGCTACGGTGAGTTGCACCCCCATCGTCCTACCGGTGGAACTGATCCAGTTCGAAGCGCACGCCGCCCCGTGGAGCGTGGACCTCACCTGGACCACCGCCACCGAGCACAGCACCTCCCATTTCCTCGTGCAACGCAGCCTGGACCGCGAGTTGTGGAGCACCATCGGCCAGGTGCAGGCCATGGGCAATTCCGCTTCAGCCACACACTACGCCTTCGCCGACAAGGCCCCCCATGAAGGCCACGCTTACTACCGCTTGGTGGTGGTTGACGTGGACGCCTCGGAGGCCATCACCCCCTGGGTGATGGTGGAATGGGAAGCCCCCGTGCTCCACTGCTGGCCCAACCCCGCCACGGGCCTGCTCCTGGTGGATCTCGGCGAGCACATCGACCGCGCGACCATCCACATCCTCGACCCCTCCGGCCGGCCCGTCACCTTCCGCCAGCAACGCGACGACGATGACGAGGTGCGCATCGACCTCAACGGCCTGCCCGCCGGCCCCTACTGGATCCGTGTGAGCGATGGGGAGTGGGTGCGCACGGCGCGCGTGGTGCTCGCTCCCATGCGTTGAGCTGGACCACCCGGTCCGCGTGGCCTCGCGCCGTTACGTGGCACATCATGGACAAGGCCAGCGGGCGTATCCCTGTCGTATGGTGCATGTCGGAATCACTCTTTGTGGGTATGGTGATCGCGGCACGGTTACGTCTACTTCGCAGCGCTCACCGGCCGGTCCTATCCGGCCTCCGTCCGTCACCCAACACCCCATCGGCCATGTATGCATGTCCGCCCACCGGCCCGTTCATTCCACCGCACCACGGGGATCGACGCCGGGGACGGACACGGACCGGACCAGTTCCGCGACCTTCCTGAGCGCTGTTCGCACCGTACTTCCGTCTACCGACATTCCCCGGTCCGGGGATCCTGTACAGTGACCGACAGGCGCACCCAGGAAGATGATCCGGTCGCTTGCCCGATCGGACTTCCCTGATAGCTTTCCAATCCCAAACCCGGCCGGATCCGGCATGGCTCGCCATGATCGGCAACGGTACAAACCCACCCAACACCCTCTCCCATGCCCACAAAACGAACGCGCACGCGCGCGCTGCTGCTCCTCGCCTGCAGCGCTGCGCTGCAGTCCAGTGCCCAGAACCAGGAGCAACCCCTTTCAGGTGCCGGCGATCTCTTCACCTCGGCCTTTACCGGAGGCTGTGTACCCTTGATCCGTTTCCTGAACCAACCGGCCGAAACCTGTGGCGATCACATAGGCAACGCGCGGCTCTGCACCCCGAACACCCCGTGGGGCGGTGACTACGGCGGCACCGCGAAGTACTTCTCCCTGAACGCTGGGAGCGGCACCCAGGTGATCGACCTGGAGGTCGGCATGAATATCAATACATGGCTTCCTGGAATGACCAACGCGGCCGTCCAGGTCCAGGCGACCTATAACGCACCCATCCAAGTGTACGTGGACGGGCAACTCTGCACGAGCTGCTCGGTGAGCTACCCGCAGCCTGAGACCAACCCGCCCTGCCTGGGCAACGCGAACGCTTATGGCAAGAAGCTGCGCATCACGCATGACAAGGGCAATGCCTGGGCCACGAACGGTGTGCATGAATGGGGCCTGCGCTGGCTCTATGCGCCGGGCTTCTACCTGCAAGGTGCCCATACGGACCTGCGCTTCAAAGCCGTGATGGTGGGCACCTCCTTCAGCCAGGTGCTGGGCTACTTCAACGCGCCTTCCCTGCCGCTGTACATCCTGCGCGACCCGCCGGGCGATGCCAGCTACGGCGAGATCAGTACCACCAACAATGCCTGCTTCGGCCAGTCCACCTCCACCACCACGGATGAATCGAGCAACAGCTGGTTCAAGGCCCGCATCGGCGTGGAAGGCAGCGTGGGCCTCATCGTCACCACCACCTTCGAGATCTACGGAGAATTAGGTGTGGACCTCACCGCCAGCCGCTCCGAAACCGCGAGCCGCGAATACCTGACCTGTCTGGAAACGGGATCGAATTTCACCACCACGACGGACGGGCCGCCGGAGGACATCTTCATCGGCAGCGCCATCCGATACGCCTATGGTATGGCCGAGATCGTGAACCGACCTTCCTGTGGGACCATCACCAAGGACGCACACCTGGCCATGACCCCCGTTGACGTCCTCACGAGCTACAACTACACGGAGGGCTACATCCGCGGCACGGTGATCCCCAACCTGAACAACGCCATCAGCGCGCTCACGCCCGGCACGTCGGAGTACGACAATGCGGTGGAGCAGCGCAGCGTGTGGAACCAGACCCTGGCCATGAACGACTCCATCAAGGCGAATGCCCCCATGGACGTGATCCGCTCCTTCAACGGCGGCGGTAACGGCCAGACCTACGCGCTGACCACCACGACCGAGGAGACGCAGACCATCGAATACAGCGTGGCCCTGGAGGCCGGGCTGAGCTATGAGTTCGGTGTGTTCATCGGCGGCTCCGGCGTTTCCGGTGGTGGCCGCCTGGCCATGCGCAATGAGTATGGCAGCGGGCAAAGCTCCTCCAATGCCACCACGAACACCATGGCCTATCACCTGGAGGACGACGATGGCGCGGATGACTATACGGTGAAGGTGCGCAAGGACGAGGTCTACGGTACCTACGTGTTCGAACTGGATTCCGCGGCTTCGGCCACGAGCTGCGAGTATGAGGGCGGTTATCAACTCGACCAGCCCCAGCTCTGGGTCGGCGCCATGGACCAGTCGAGCTTGGTGCTGAACGAGGTGCCCCTGAGCACGCAGGCGGTCTTCCCGCTCTATGTGTGCAATAACAGCAACGTGGACCGCACCTACTACCTGAAGTTCCAAGCCGCCTCGAATACCGAAGGTGGCGTGATGCAAGCCTTCGGCAACACGATCAACGGCAATGACAACGGCGTGCAACTGCTCGTTCCGGCCAACTCCTGTCTGAGCGTGACCAACCTCTACCTCACCCAGCCCAACGTCGGGGTGGTGGATTTCGAGGACATCGTGGTCTATCTCTATGCTCTCTGCGATGAGAACAACACGCCGTACATCCGATCGAGCGTGAACATCTCCGCGTATTTCGGAGTGGGCAATGGCAACTACGGCATCTACTGCGCTCCCACCTACACGGCGAACAGCACCGCGTACGGCGACTTCATCGATGGCGTGCAGCTCGGTTCCATCAACAACACCGGAACGGGTGGTACGGCCGGCGCGAGCTACAACGACTATTTCAGTTCGACCAACACGGACCTCTCGCAGAACGGCCAGTACATGCTCACGGTGACCACTGGATCGTGGGCACCGGAGCGCGTGGCCGCGTGGATCGACTTCGATCAGGACGAACTGTTCGAGGCGAACGAGAAGTTGGGTGAATCCAACAGCAGCACAGGCTTCCAGCCCATCAACTTCACCTTCACCGTGCCTGCGGGAGCTGTGACCGGCCCCACCCGCATGCGTGTGCGCGGCCTGGACCCCGGGAGTCAGCCCGGGCAGAGCGTGGAACCGTGTTCCAACTATACGTACGGCGAGGCCGAGGACTACAAGGTGACCATCAATACCAACACGCCGGTGGACTGCCAGAACGCGCCCAACGGAACAGCGCTGCCCGGCACGGCCTGCAACGACGGCAATGCGAACACCGGGAATGATACCTGGAACGCCAACTGCGCCTGCGCGGGTGTCGCGCTGGATTGCGCCGGCGTACCGGGGGGAACCACCCACACCGGTTCACCTTGCGACGATGGTGACGCGAACACCGGCAACGATGTGTACAACGACAATTGCCAGTGCCTGGGCCTCCTCTATGATTGCGTCGGCGTGCCCGGCGGCATCAACGGGCCCGGCGTAGCATGCGATGACCAGAACAGCGCTACCGGCAGCGACGTCTTCGATGCGAACTGCGCGTGCGTTGGCCTGCTGATCGATTGCACCGGTCAACCCGGCGGGACAGCCCTGCCCGGTGGGTCATGCGACGACGGTAATCCGGTGACCTCGGAAGACACATGGACGAACGATTGCCAGTGCGCCGGGGTGCTGCCCAGCGATTGCCAAGGCACCCCCGGTGGCCCGGCGCAACCCGGCACAGCCTGCGATGACGGGGACAGTGCTACAGGCAACGACGTGTACCAAGTGAACTGCGTGTGCGCGGGCCAGCCTTTCGATTGCGCTGGCACCCCCGGTGGAACGCTTCTGCCCGGCACGCCCTGCGATGATGGCAACCCTGAAACGCAGAACGACACCTTCGCCGCCAATTGCGCTTGCATCGGCGAAGCAGCGAACGACTGCCTCGGTGTTCCGGGCGGACCGGCCCAGCCCGGCACCGCTTGCGACGACGGCGATCCCGACACCGGCAACGACCTCTACAACGCGTTCTGTGAGTGCGCAGGACAACTCTACGACTGCCTGGGTGTCCCCGGCGGATCCGGTGTCCCCGGATCCGCCTGCGACGATGGCAACGCCGCCACCGGCGCGGATGTGTTCGACGGCGATTGCGCATGCATCGGCCTGCTCCTCGACTGCACCGGCACGCCCGGTGGCCTCGAGTTGCCCGGTTCGCCCTGCGATGATGGCAACCCG
>CAZYPC010000111.1:0-8568 GCA_964649165.1 uncultured Chryseobacterium sp. | reverse complement strand
CGGCACGCCCGGTGGCCTCGAGTTGCCCGGTTCGCCCTGCGATGATGGCAACCCGAACAGCTCGGACGATGTGTACAACGCCGAGTGCCTGTGCTTGGGTACGCTCGCCAACGACTGCGAAGGCAATGCGGGCGGCCCGGCACAACCCGGCACTCCCTGTGACGATGGGGTCATCGACACGGAGAATGACACCTGGAGCGCGAACTGCGAATGCGTCGGCCTGCTGGTGGATTGCCTGGGCGTGCCGGGTGGTGGCCAACTGCCGGGCGTGAGCTGCGACGACGGTGATGATTGCACTTCTGCTGATGTGATACAAGAGAATTGCGTCTGTAGCGGTACCGGCATCCAACTCGGCGCGATCAGCGGACCGGACCTGGTGTACACCACACTGACCAACTCCTGGTTCGTGAACCCCGTGCCCGGTGCCACCGGGTACAACTGGACATTGCCCAGCGGCTGGAGCAGCGACGTGACCAACGAGTTCGTGCTCACCGCCACGGCCGGGATCGATGTGGGCGTTGTGCAACTCTGCGTGGAAGGCTTCATCGGCAACTGCGTGCTCAGCACGGATTGCTTCGACGTGAACGTGGAACTCTACACGGGCGTGACCAACGTGACCAGCACGAACGGCGATTGGTTCACCGTGCAGCCGAACCCCTCCAACGGCGTATTCCAGCTGATCCCCGCGAACAGCGATGCACCGATGACCATCACCGTGTATGACGGAACAGGTCGCACCGTGAAGGCGCAGTTCCCGGTCGCTGGCAAGCGGACGGTATCACTTGATCTCGGTGAAGTGGCTCCTGGTGCATACTACCTGATGGCCACACGCGATGGACAACAACGCACCGTGAAGCTGGTCGTGCAGCACTGACCACAGAACGCTCTGAGCGCAGCCCCCCCGACTTGTCCGGGGGGGCTGCTCTTTTCAGGAGATGGACGTGACCAAGTGCTCATCACCGACCAGCGCGTCACAACCCCACATCGGGTTCATCGGCCGATCCTCCCTCTTGGTGCGTCCGGTTTCACGCCCGAACGCATTTGACCCACGGGGAGGGTGATACGAGGCCTAGTATTCGGCCCAGGAGGCAACAACTTCCGTATCCCACCATGGACCACAGGAGGGCATCGACGTATGCGTTCATATTCACCGCCCGCCTGCTCAACAGCGTGGCCAGCATGAGCTTAGCGCTGGCGGGTGCGGCCCAGTATGTCTACAGCAACCTGGGATCCACCTACACGCAGGATTTCAATGGCCTGGGCACGGCCACTGCTTCCCCCGCTTCGGGCGAACTGGACGTGATCAACACGGCGCTCACCGGCTGGTCCTTCAGCGAGTCAGGCACCGGAGCCAATACCACCGTCACGGCCGGAACCGGCAGCACAGCCACGGGCGACACCTACAACTTTGGCCTCGCATCGAACATGGACCGCACGCTCGGTGGACTGCGCTCAGGCTCTGTCACCCCCCTGTTCGGATTCCGGTTCCTGAACAATACCGGGAGCACGATCCACACTCTTCAGATCGCCTACATGGGAAAAACATGGCGCGTGGGCAGTGCCGGTCGCATGGATCGACTGGACTTCCAGTACAGCACCAATGCTGCCTCACTAACCACCGGAACCTGGACAGACGCAGATGCGCTCGACTACGGCAACCCCGGCCAGGCCACGGGTGGTGGCGGCGTTCAACATTCCGCTTCCATCAATGCCAACATCACAGGACTCAGCATCATCGCGGGATCAACTGTCTTTCTCCGGTGGGTGGACATGGACGCCTCCGGTGCCGATGACGGGATGGGGGTGGACGACATCTCCCTCATGGCCACCGGAGGACAGACCTTGCCGACAGTCGGTTTCGCCTCCAATGGCAGCAGCGTGAACGAGGGCGGGAACGCGATCATCCATGTAAGCATGGGAGTTGCTCCTTCCTCTGACGTGGTAGTGAACGTGACCGATC
Organism: uncultured Chryseobacterium sp.; assembly: GCA_964649165.1. Classification (GTDB taxonomy): domain Bacteria; phylum Bacteroidota; class Bacteroidia; order Flavobacteriales_F; family PHOS-HE28; genus PHOS-HE28. The sequence goes on along the minus strand of CAZYPC010000111.1, from coordinate 6,608 downwards.
CCGCTTCGGGCAGCGCCACCAGTGGAAACGACTACACCGGCTTCGGTACCGTGCAATTGATCTTCCCGGCCAATGGCGGTTATCCGAGCACCCAGAGCGTCGCTGTGTCCTCCATCGCCGACGCGATCATCGAACCTTCAGAAACCTTGACCCTCCTGCTCTCCGTAGCCAGCGGTCCCGCCTCCGCAGGCATCGCATCGCACACGTTGACCATCCTGGACGATGACCTTCTGGCGATAACGGGGTGCAGCTCATCACAATCGCCTTTTGCCCTGAACGTGATCGGCGGTGTAAGTACACGATCCGTGCTCACCACCGGGGATCAGGTGGGCACCTACAAGATGGTGGGCGACCCGGACGGGCTCGGCGCGTTCGACAACGGGGACGGCACCTTCACCCTGCTGATGAACCATGAACTGTCCTACAACCAAGGCGTCACCAGAGCGCACGGCTCCATCGGCGCGTTCGTGAGCAGATGGGTGATCGACAAGAGTACGTTGTGCGTGCTGAGCGGGCAAGACCTCATTCAATCCGTGCAGCTCTGGAACGGGAATTCCTTCGTGCCGGGGACAACCGCCTTCACGCGCTTCTGCTCCGCCGACCTGCCCGCGACCAATGCCTTCTTCAACTCCACGACAGGGCTGGGATCAACTGAACGCATCCTCATGAACGGTGAAGAGGCTGGCGCCGAGGGACGTGCTTTCGCGCACATCGTTACAGGGCCCAACGCCGGCACTTCCTACCAGCTACCCTACCTCGGCAGAAGCAGCTGGGAGAACGCAGTGGCGCGCCCGTTGGCCAGCAACAAGACCATGGTGGGCCTCATGGACGATACAACGCCCGGCCAGGTCTACTTCTACATCGGTACCAAGCAAGGTGCCGGGACGGAGATCGAGAAGGCAGGCCTGCACAATGGTCGCCTCTACGGCGTGGCAGTGACCGGCCTCGCTACAGAGTCCACCGGTGGCTTCCCCGCCCCGGGAACGGCCTTCACGCTGGCCGACCTCGGCGATGCGCACAACCTCTCCGGTGCCCAATTGAACACCAACAGTAACGCTGCGGCCGTAACGGCCTTTCTGCGACCGGAGGACGGCGCGTGGGATCCTTCGAACCCGGCCGACTTCTATTTCACCACCACTGATGCCTTCGCCTCACCCAGCCGCCTGTGGCGACTGCGCTTCACCGATGTGGGCCAGCCCGAACTGGGCGGTACCATCGCCGCCGTGCTCGATGGATCCGAAGGCCAGAAGATGCTCGATAACCTCACCATCGACACGGGCGGGCATATCCTTCTGCAGGAGGATGCAGGCAACCAGGCACACCTGGGCAAACTCTGGAAATACGACATCTCCGAGGATGCACTGACCCTTCTCGCCCAGCATGACCCCTCCCGGTTCCTCACGGGCGGTGCGAATTTCCTCACCCAGAACGAAGAGTCATCCGGCATCCTCGACATGGCCGACATCCTCGGCCCAGGCACCTACCTGTTCAATGTGATGGCCCACTATAGCACCACCGCCGAACTGGTGGAGGGCGGGCAATTGCTGCTCCTGAACACCGGAAGCAAAGTGGTGTTCAACGCACGCGTCATGCTCGAAGGCCCCTACTCCACCACCACCGGCTCCATGAGCGATGCCCTGCGCGCGAGCGGACTGTTGCCCTTGTCGCAGCCGTATACAGGCCTCGGTTACACGTTTACAGCTGGCGATACGGGCGTGACCTCGGCATCTGTGTTCCTGAACGGGGATGAGAACAACGCGATCGTCGATTGGGTGATCGTGGAATTGCGCAGCTCGACGAACAGCGGGCTTGTCATCAGCAGCCGCAGCGCCCTCTTGCAGCGTGATGGCGACATCGTCGGGCTCGATGGCCTGAGCGCGCTGTCGATGGCGGCTCCAGATGGCTCGTACCACGTCGCCGTCCGCCACCGTGATCACCTCGGGGTCATGACGGCGAACCCCGTTCCACTGAACGCCCTGCCCGCGACCATCGACCTCTCCTCGCCTGCCACCTCCACTTACGGCACCAACGCCCGCAAGTCCATTGCAGGCACCTTCCCCACGCACGCCCTCTGGGCCGGCGATGTCACCTTCAATGGCCAGGTGAAATACACCGGGAATGGCAATGATCGCGATCCGATCCTCACCACCGTGGGCAGCACGATGCCCAACAGCACGGCCTTCATCTATTCCACCCGCGACGTGAACATGGATGGAGCCGTGAAATACACCGGAAGCAACAACGACAGGGATCCCATATTGGTGAACGTAGGGAGCACGACGCCGAACAACATCCGCGTGCAGCAGTTGCCCTGACTCACATCCCCAGCACCACCTTCAGCTGCAGATCCAGGATGTCACCCATGGTGCTGCAGGTCCGGAAGTCCGTCACCCGATGGTATTGCGCGAGCTCTTCGCGCATGCGCGAGCGGTGCTCATCTGTGCTCACGCGATCGAGCCGCATCACATCGAGGAGTTCCCGGATCTGGTCCTCGGCAAGCTTGTACCGCTTGCGCAGGAGTGACCGCTCCTCATGAGCGTACTGATCGGCGGTCTGCTGGCTGATGTGCTTGGCGCAGAGTTCCACATAAGGCAGGTTCTCCTTGTAGAACTGCGGCAGGTAGATGCGATGCCTCCCTTCGAAGCTCTGCTGGTCGAAGTCGATGCTGCGGAGACGGTACTGCACCTTGTCGAAGTCCTGGATCACGTCCACTACGAAGTTGTACGCGCGCATGTCGCCGAGCAGCCGGGCGAAACAGCGCTCGTTGAACTTCACGAACTCCTTGCACAGCCGCACCGGATTGAAGTTGCCGCCGTAGTGCTCGGGGTCCTTGATGAAGTCATCGCCCGGCACGCCTATGATGTGCTCCTCCACCAGCGTGCTTCCGGAGACGGTGTAGTTGATCTTGTTCGGGCTCAGCAGGTGCTCCAGTTCCAAACCGTACACGCGGCTCGCGTCGGCCTTCTTGATGTAGTAGTAGTCGTGGTTGTCGTTGATCTGGTTGAGGATCTTGATGCGGAACGGCTGACTGTTACCGTAGGCGCAGAAGTCGATGCTCGCCACGGCGAGGTAGGGCAGCCGGCGGCCATCGGCCACAAGCAGTTGGTACAGGTCCACCAGGCGGTCGTGGGTCTCCTCCATCTCGGAGGGCTTCAGCATCACGGTGGTCCAGAGCGTCTCCTTACCATCCGCATCCCGCTGGGCCATGAGTCCGTCATGACGGAGCAGATCGTTGTAAGCGATGGGTAACGCGGTGCTGCGCGAATGGGCCGCGAGGTAGTGCGCGAGTTCCCCGCCTATCGGATAGATCGGCTTCTTGAAGTGGATCTCGTTGAGGGTCATGCGGACCAGGCTCTGGGGTTGTCAGGAACCGCGATGACGCGGATCGGGTGGCTTCAATGCACCGCTGATGGAAAGGATGGACGCCGATAGAGCTACTTCCTGCTGCGCGATGTGCTCCTCTCCTTCTTCACCTTCCGCTGCGCGGAGGCATGCGCCTTCTCCAGGTCCTTTACACGCTTCTCCACGGCCTTCACCGCGCTCACGGCGCTGTGCTTGCCGCTCACGTCGTAGTAGTGGCCGCGGTAGACGAAGGTGCCGCACCAACGCGGGGTCTTCATCGGTTCGCGGAACAGCCAGATCCCGACGAGGTATTCCTTCACGCGCTCCATGCGCGACTCCAAGCTCTTTTCCAAGGGGCGGTCGTTTGCCCCCAAAGATGCGCGCCGATCAGCGCAGCACCACGTGCTTCGTGCGGTCCAGATAGAAGCGCAGGCCCGGGCGCTCGATGATGGCACGTCCGGTAGCATCGAACTTGGGCAAACGAGCGGCGTTCGCCGGCAGGGACAGGTCAGGGACTTCCATCGCGATGGACGCGGGTGAGCCCACGATACGCAGGTCGTCCAGTTCCCACATGCCGCCCTCTCCGAGGTAAGGCTGCAGGACCAGGGAGAAATAACCATAGAGCATCCCCGGGCCGGCAGCCACATCGCCGAGGTTGGTAAGGACAGTGGGCGCGAATTCGCTGGATATCGCGACATCGGCGACCTCGTGCTCGGACATGTCCTGATTGGCACCGAAGCGCACGCGCAACCGCTGGGGGCCATCCGATGCCGAGCGATGCGTGAAGATGATACTGTCGATATGCACCGGTGAGAACGCGATGCCGGAGACCAGCATCATGTGGTCCTCGTCGGCGATGGATGGCCAGCCGTAGGTGAACAGCGCATTGTCCCCTTCGGTCACCGGGTGCGGGCACACGTCCACCCCGAGCCAGCCCACATCGGTACCGCTGAACCCGCCATCGGAGTTACGCGCCGAATTGCACGCGGTGCAACCTGTATCGCAGCTCAACAATGACGCGCATGCCTCGTTACGCCACTCATACGTGATGCTCTGGGCCGAGGCGCATGCCGCGACGAAGGCCAGCGGGAGGAACGTCCACTTCATTTTCGGGGCGCGAAATTCGTCGGCGCTGTAACGCCACGAACGCGTGAATGTTCCCACTTATGAACGATCCGACGGGTGACAGCATATGGCGGATGGAACCCTCTGGGCCGGGCGTCCACCCGCGCTCCGTAGTTTGGAGCGCACTTTTCCTGATGATGTCACCCACGACCCGCCTCTGGACACTCGTCCTCGTCTGCGCCCTGGCCATTCCAGCGATCGCGCAGCCCTACCGCTTCGGTTGTCATTATTTCCGCAACGGCGCGGGGCATCCGCATCGGCCGACCACGATCGGTGAACGCGAAGGCATCGAAGACGTGATCGCTCGCAGCGATACCTTCGACCTGCAGCACTACGACATCGCGATCGACATTACGGACGTGATGGGGCATACCATCAAGGCCACGACCACTATTTCCTACATCTGCCTCATCGGTGGCGCGGACCTCCGGCTCGACCTGGTGGATACCCTTACCGTCGATTCGATCACCTCCCCCGGGGGACAGCTATCCTTTGCCCACGCGGATGATCTGCTGGTCGTCGACCTTCCACCGACCAACGCCGGGGACGCAGGCGAGGTGAGCGTCCATTACCACGGCAAGCCGCTGCGCGACCCCGATTGGGGAGGCTTCTACTTCCAGAGCGGATACATCTACAACCTCGGCATCGGCCTCTCCACCATCCCGCCGAACTTCGGGAAGGTCTGGTATCCTTGCTTCGACAGCTTCGTTGAGCGGGCCAGCTACACCTACCATGTGAAGAGCGCCGGCACGTACCGCGCGCACGGGCAGGGCGACTTCCTTGGCGAGATCCAACTAGGCGGGGACACGGTCATCCGCTCGTTCGACCTGCAACAGGAGATCCCGACGCACATCTCAGCCATCGCCGCCGCCAACTATGTGGACTCGGACTATGTGCATACCGGGGCCTATGGCGACATCCAGGTGAGGTTCACCGCCAAGGCGAACGCGTTGCAGAACATGGTGAACAAAATGGTGAGCGTGGGTGACGCCATCGACGCGTATGAGTTCTGGTACGGGCCCTATCCGTATGATCGGGTGGGTTATGTATTGACCACGGACGGAGCCTTGGAGATCGCCGAGAACATCGCCTATCCCGACTTCATGCCCGCTCAATCACTCTTTGAGAACCGGGGACTTCTCGGCCATGAACTCGGCCATCACTGGTGGGGCGACCATGTGACACCGCGCACCCACAACGACATGTGGTTCAAGGAAGGACCGGCGGAATACAGCGGCCATCTGCTGGAGGAATGGGCCTTCGGCGAGGACGCGTTCGTGGATGTGGTGAAGGACAATATGCTCTATGTGCTGGAGCAGGCCCACCGACAGGATGGAGGCTTCCAGGCGTTGAGCCCGATGCCCGATGAGCACATCTACGGGCTGCACACCTACTACAAGGGAGCGGCGGTGTTGCACAACCTGCGCGGCTACCTCGGTGACACCCTTTTCCGGCAGGGCATGCGCGCGGTGCAACTGGACCATGGTAATAGCGACCTGGATGCCCATGGATTCCAGTCCGCGTTGGAGAACGCCACAGGCGTTCAATTGGGCGACTTCTTCAACGCGCACGTCTTCGCCCCGGGCTACTCGGTCTTTACCGTTCAGAGCTTCAACGTCGCGCCCGACGGCGGAGCCTTCCTGGTGGACCTGGAATTGCGACAGCGCTTGCGCGGCACCAGCACGATGCACCTGTCCGTGCCCTTGGATGTCACGTTCATTTCCGCGACCGGTCAGCGGCAGGAGTATCAGATCACGGCCAGCGGTGCCACCACGGAACTGCAGCTGGGGTGTGACTTCGAACCGGCGATGGTCGTGCTCAACGGTCACAATGCATTGAACCAAGCGCGTATGGACCACGAGTTCTGGGCTGTTCCCGGCCAGAGCTTCACCCCCACCCTCCCGCGTGTCGACTTCCGCCTGAACCAGGATGAGCTCATCGACAGCACGCTGATCCGCGTGGAGCACATCTGGTCCGGCGCGAACGAGGATCCGATGGACTGGGGCATCTATGAGGTGAGCAACACGCACTACTGGACGGTGGATGGCCTATGGCCCGCCGGCACGAAGCTCAATGGCCGCGTTAGCTACGATGGCGGAGAGAACGAACTGGACTTCGATCTGTACGGCGACACCGAAGCC
>CAZYPC010000110.1:10817-14791 GCA_964649165.1 uncultured Chryseobacterium sp. | reverse complement strand
GGGCAGCCGTCGAGGCAGTCCACCGTGCCGTCCAGGTCAGCATCCGCCGTCTCCAGGCTCACCGCTACACTGCCGGTGGCCGAGCAGCCGTTGGCGTTCGTGGCGGTCACCGTGTACGTGGTGGCGCTCATCACCCCGCTGGCGAGCGGATTGCAGATCGCTGTGTTGTCCAGATAGGTCGCCGGTGACCAGCTATAGGACAAGGTCGTGGGGCACGCGCCACCGCTGATCGTTACCGTGTAGTCTTCCGTCTCACCATAGGTGGTCTGCGTTCCGGTGCAGGCACTGGTACCCGGAGCACCAGCGTAGGTGCAACGCACGCGCAGGCGGGTCGGGCCGTTCACGGCGCCAGCAGGTACGGTGAACGTTCCCGAATAAGTGGCCGGGTTCGTGCCGGCGTAGGAGTTGATGATCAACTCGGCCGGGTTATCGAAGGTGCCGTTCTGGTTGTAGTCGATCCAGAGCGCAACGCCCTCCACATCACCACCGGTGCTGATGGAGAAACTGTTGCCGCTGGAACCGGCCACCAGCGCCCCCGTCGGCGTGGCGAAATTGCTGTAGCCGTTCGAGCCGCTCAGGTTGTCGCAGCTGCTGGAAGCCACCCCCGTGCCGCGCACGATACCGGCAACGGTCACTTGCGTGATGGCATCGGGGAAGCTGCAACCGTTGCTCAGCGACGGCACGCAGTAGGTGAACGATGCACCAGCGCCCACGCTCAGCTGGGAGTTGCTGCCCGGGCATACGGTGCTGGGAGCAGCCGTCGGGCCGGTGATGGTAACGGCGCTGCCTGTGCCCACGCTCACCGTCTCCGTATCCGAACAGCCATTGGCATTCGTGGCGGTCACGGTGTAAGTGGTCGGGGCCAGCGGAGTCGCCGTCACCGGGCTGCCCGTGGTGGCGCTCAGGCCGGCGGCAGGTGCCCAGGTGTAGGTGGCGCCACCCGAAGCGGTGAGCGTAACACCCGGACCGGGTGTGCAATAGGAAGGCTGGCTCGCCACGATACCTGCGGTCACCGGGGCGGGTGTACCTGCGCACACGCAGCCCGCGCTCACCACATCGTTGATCGTGCAGGGATCCAGGTCATCACAGGGATCGCCGGGCGCCAGGTTGGCCAATGCCGGGCAGGGGTCCACGCAGTTCGCGAGGCCATCACCGTCGGTGTCCGTGTCGGGCGTTCCGCAACCGCAGACGCCCGCAGCGATCTTGTTCGGATCGTTCGGGCAGCCGTCGTTCGCATCGCAGGTGCCATCGCTGTCCGCATCCTGGAACGTTCCAGCGCAGATGCAGGTGGGACCCCATGTGTCATTGATGGTACATGCGCTGTTGTCATCGCAAGGCGCGCCGGGCACATCCGGACCGCCGGGAACGCCCAAACAATCCACCGTCTGGCCCACACAGTTGCAGCTCGCATCGAGCTGATCGGCCAGGGTGCCGGGGTTGCCGTCATCGCAGGGTGAACCGATCTGGCCTGTGACCGTCGGACAGTTGTCGACACAATCCAATACGCCGTCACTATCGGTGTCAGCACTTTCCAGCGCGCCGCAACCGCACTGGCCCGGAGCGATCTTGCCGGGGTCGTTCGGGCAGCCGTCGAGGCAATCCACGGTGCCATCACCATCGGTATCGCCGGTCTCGGCCACACCGCAACCGCAATTGCCCGGGGCGATCTTTGCGGGGTCGTTCGGGCAGCCGTCGCTACCATCGCAGGTACCATCACCATCCGTATCGGTGAGGGCGCTGGCGGTGGTCGTCGTGCCGGAGGCGCATCCGTTCACGGTAACGGTATAGGTGCCGGCCGCTGCTGCCGTAGCGCCCGTGATCAACGGGTTCTGCAGGCTGGAGGTGAAGCTGTTGGGGCCGGTCCATGCATACGAGGCGGCACCGGTGGCCGATGAGCTCAGTTGAAGGTTGCCACCGGGGCAGAACGGGCCATCGTTGGAAGCGCTCGGTGTGAAGTTGCATCGATCAAGCGTACAACCGATGTTCAATTTGAACCCGTTGGCCGGTGCAAGGTCCGACCACGCGGTGACTGGCAATGCCCCGGAGAAGTAGAAGGACCCTGTCCGAAGCGGGGCTTCCGTATCGAAGCTGTAGTTCGCGTTGGTCGTGTTGGTCTGCTGCACACCGACGTAGAAACTGCCCGGTCCGACGGCCACAGGCGTCGGTAGTGTGATGGTCACGGGCCCTGCGGAGGTCACCGTGCGGTCCACCGCATCCACGTAAAGCGCGGTCGTCGAAGGCACACCTGCGTTGTCACCGTAGATCGCCAGGCGATAGGTGGTGGCCGAGACGGCGAAGAACTCCAGGTTCGCTGCGGTCACGCTCGTGGGCTGCGTCGTGGTGAACTTCGCCACGAAGGCGCCTGAAGCCCCCGTAAGTCCCACGCCTCCGCCGGCGGTCGTACCTGGATGCTTGTATGAATAGAGCGGTACCGTCACATCCATCGGCTTGCTCAAGCTGTTGTTCACAGCCGCGTCATCGGAGGGTACGGTCACTGTCACGGTATTGCTTCCAAGAGCCGCCGCCGTGAAGGGGGCGAACGTGACCGTCGCAGCACCGCCGCATGCGGCAAGAGTGGGGACGATCTGGGTATCGGTGAAGGAGTTCGCGCCGCTGACCGTGACCGTAACCGCCAGGTTGTTGATCACTCCGGTGCCCTTGTTCGACACGCGCGCCTGCATCGTCTGGGAGCCGGTGATCCCCAGAGGTTGGCTGCCTAAGGACATCACCAGGTCAACGCCCGCATCATTGGTCAGGCCGGTAACCGGTCGCAAGAACGTTTGCGGACGGAAGCTGGAAGTGGTAAGTGTGGTAGCGGGGGCTGTGTTGTTCTGGGCGCCAGCCAAACCGCCCACCAGACCGGTGGAATTGCACAAGACCGCCCCGGTGCCGAGTGTGCCGAGGTAGCCGTTCCAGTCGAAGGCGATGTACAATCCCCCCCCCGTGTACGTGAAGGGCGACCCCCCGGTCAACGTGATCTCGAAGGTCCCGGATGTGCTGGGGAGCGTGGTGCTCGCGTTATGCACCACGGTCATTCCGGTAAGGACCGTGGACCATGTCGTTCCTTTGAGGTACGTGGCGTCGGTGGTGTTCTGCATATAGATCGTCAAGGGTGCCGTAGCCGCGACCCCCGGGGCCGTGGAATAGGTCCACGCGATCGATAGGGGTTGCGAGCCGCTCGGAAAACCCGGAGCCGCGGCCATTTCGCTCGGCTTGATCAAATACGCCGTACGCGCGTAGCGGAAGTTCGCAAGCGGCGCTCGGGCATTTCCTGAGGTACCCCCGTCGCTGGGGATCACTGTCGTTAAACAGCCTTGCGCCTGTGCGCCCGTCGTCGTTGCCCCAACGAGCGCCAAGGCCAGGCACAGCTTGAGTACAGTAGCGAGCCTCTTCATGTGATGGTTTTTGGTTGGTGTGAGGGAAAGGGGTACGCGGTGAGGGTCATCACCGCAAGGGTCACGTCATATCTGGGCACAGCACACGGGCGCTCTCCGCCTGCGGTGTGGAGGTTCTGGTCGGGGGTCGGACAAGCCATCTATCGACAGTGGTGGGTCTGTTCGGAGGGATAGGCTGTTGAAAGAAGCGTATCAAGGTTACAGGGTTATGACATACCAATCAAGCGTCCGGTCCGTTTGTCGATAAAATGGACCTTCTCGGAGAGCTGATCGGTCTACCTGACTAAATTCTACCGGACGGACCGCTGCCGATGCCCGGTCCGGGCCGTGGGAACCGCCGCCGGAAAAGCGGAAGGGCCGCCTCTTGCGAGACGGCCCTTTCACATCAGGTCTATCGGGTCCTCAGCGCTGGATCACGAGGCGCTCGGTCCGGGTGTTGTCACCAGCGGTGACGTTCACCATGTAGAGTCCGGCGGCCATGTCCGGAGCGAGTTCCAGGGCCGTGTTCAGGTAGCCGTCCTGCACCGGCAGGGTGGCCGTCATCGCGCGCTTGCCGAAGCTGTCGAAGACATCCACGGT
>CAZYPC010000110.1:9270-10717 GCA_964649165.1 uncultured Chryseobacterium sp. | reverse complement strand
TTGCGCAGGTAGCCCTCGCCAGGCACGCTGAACTCGAAGCGGTAATGTGTGGCCGGGTTGCCTCCGCTGGTGACCACATCAGCGAAGATCTTGCCCGTGTTGCCACCGGCGCCGACCACTTTGCCCGTAGCCCCGCAGCTGAAGTTCGGGCTGCTGATGGTGCTGTTCAACTTCGTGATGGTGCAGGCGTTCGGATCGAGCCTGAAACGGCAGGCCGGGCCCCAGGCACCGTTCACGCCGTTCACGCGGCTGCGCACGCGCACGTTGAGCAGTTCACCCACGGGCAGCGGGCTCGACACGATCGTGGACAACGCCAGCTTGGTGGCGCGGACCGCGTTGGCAGGGCCCTGGCCGCCACTGGTGGCGTGGTTGCGGAAGATCTGGCGCGAGTAGGTGCCGCAGCTGCTGGTGAACCAGAACTGGTAACCGTCATCCGCCTGGTTGCCGATGCCCCACTGGGCGCTCACGGCCGGGTCGGCGCTGGCGATGATCGTGTTGGTGATGATCCAGTTCTCCTTGTCGCAGTGGATGGGGATCAACGTTTGCGCGCTGGCCGGTTCGTTGCAGAAGGCTGCAGCGGAGGTCGTGGTGGTACCGAAGCAGGCGCCATTGTCCATGTTGTCCACGATGCGGTTGCCGTTGTTGTCGGTGAGCACCCAGCCGCCACCGACGATGCCATCGTTGCCCGAATCGTTGAAGGTGAGGCGGAAGCAGTTGCCCTGCGGTACGCATACGTTCACGTTATTGATACTGCCGTTTCCGTAACCCGAACCGGACTGGAGCACGCACGGACCACCGTCCTCCACGATCTGCCAGGAGATCTGGCCACCGTTGCTGCCGGCGTGGATGGTGAGCGTCCAGTTGTCACAGGGTACCAAGGTTCCGGTACACACACAATCATTGTCCAGCACATCCCCCACGGTGAAGCAGTTGTTGTCATCGCAGGCACTGCCCACCGTGCCGGTGACCACTGGACAGAGGTCGCTGTTGTCGGCCACATAACCGGCCGGCGCTATGCAGGCCATCACCATGTCGTTGGGATCACCCAGGCCATCGTTGTCGCCCAGGTCGCTGTACCAGGCCGTGGCTTGCGTCACGCTGATGTCGAAGGTGCAGGTGTTCACGCAGGAGTTGCCATCGGTGTACGTGTAGGTGATGGTGTGCGTACCGGCACCAGCAACGGCCGGATCGAAGTTGCCACCGCTCACGCCCGGGCCGCTGAATGCACCACCGGCCGGGTTCTCACCGTTACCGGCGAGGGCGAATGCCGCATCCGTGGTGCAGACGTCGCTGATGTCCGCAGGGCAGGTCACCACCGGCAGGTCGTTCACCGTGATGTCGAATGTGCAGGTGTTCACGCAGGAATTGCCATCGGTGTACGAGTAGGTGATGGTGTGCGTGCCTAGGCCGGCTGTTGCCGGATCGAAGCTGTTGGCCGTGACCCCGG
>CAZYPC010000110.1:3727-9170 GCA_964649165.1 uncultured Chryseobacterium sp. | reverse complement strand
CCGCTGAACGTGCCGCCCGTGGGGCTCTCACCGCTGTTGTCCAGCGAGTAGGCCGTCGCATCGACGCACACACTGCTGTTCCCCGGGCACGTCACCGTAGGCAATGGGTTCACCGTGATACTCGTCTGGCAGGAGTTCGTGCAGTTATTGCCGTCCGTATAGGTGTAAGTGACCGTCTGGGTTCCAACGCTGGGGTCGAAGTTGCCACCCGTCACCCCTGTACCGCTCCAAGTACCGCCGGTCGGCGAACCGCCCAGAACGATATCGGGAGCATCCACACAGGCCGGACCATACGTACCACAGTTCACCGTTGGCAGCGGGTTCACCACCACGTTCACCGAGGCCGGGAAGGCGGTAGCGGCGCAGTTCGCATCGCTGATCGCGGTGATGGCGTAGGTCGTCGTGCCGGTGATCGGCCCCGTCGGGTTGATGGTGTAAGGCGAAGTCGCGATGCCGCTCACCAAGGTCGGTGATCCACCGTTGGTGGTATAGGTGATGCTCCAGGGGCCGGAGCCGGTGAGCGTACCGGTGAGTTCCGGGGAGCCGCTCGCACAGAAAGGACCATTGCCTGCCAGTGTCGCCGTAGGGAGCGGAATGGCCGTGACCGTCCCGGTATTCGCGGTGCCCGTGCATCCGTTGCCCGCTGTCGCTGTCAGGTCGTATGTGCGTGTGGAACTGTGAACGACCCCGCTCGGGCTCTGCGTGGACGAACTGTAGCCAGAAGGAGTACTTGCCCAACTCCAGGTGAACGCCGAAGGTGTACCTGTGATGGTGACGTTGTCCACCGCCCAGTACCAATCGAAGGTCGCGGCGTATCTGAACCGCAGATAGACCACCGGCTGATTGGTGTACGCGTTCAGGCTGATCGTTGATGAGGAGAAGGCCGTTGGGCCGCCGACGGTCGCAGAGATGGTCTGGACGGCGGTCCAGTTCGTGTTGTCCGTGGAAATTTCAACGTATCCGCGGTCGCCCGCGCCCGAGTTGAACCGGTAATAGTGGAAGAAATTCAAGGACAATGCGCTGTACCCTTGGGTATTGAAAGCGGGTGACTGCAACGTTGTCGCCGTGGTGCTCCCCGAGCCTTGGGCGTCGGAGTTGGACATCATGAACTGCGAAGCGTCATTGCTGTTGAAGGTGACGCTGCTGTAGACATAGCCGTTGGCGCGGGGCGTCCAGGCCGCATTCGCCGGAGTGCCGCCGGTGGACGTGTTCGTGGTCGTCCATGTGCCGACACCGGAATTGAAGTTGTTGCTGAGGACCGCGGTGGGCAAGGTGCCCGCTCCGGTCAGGTTGATCGTCGTGCCCGTACAGGCGGAAGGGGCGCTGCTCGTGGCCGATACGCCGGTGGGGTTGGCCTTCACCCCGACGGCGACCGTGGTCGATCCAGGGAAAGGACAACCGGTGTTGAGACCGGTCACCGTGTAGATGGTGCCCGTGGAAGGATTCGCCGTCGGCGTAGCGCTGGTGGTACTGCTCAATCCGCTCGCAGGGGACCACGCGTAGGAGGCGGTGGCGCCGGAGGCGGTGAGGCCCACGCTGCTGCCTGCACAGAATGAGGCCGGTGATGGGGACACGCTCACCGTTGGAGCGCTGCAAGGAGTGAACGTATACGTCTGCCCACTGGTCCACGTCTTGGCCGTGGCGGTGCTGGTCAGTCGCATGTTGCTGGCGTTCGTAGTGCCCACCGGTGGGTTCGCCCATGTGTCGGAAGCGTTGTTGCCGACCTGGCGGTTGTTGACCTGCGTGGCGAAGGTGTTGTTCGGTCCGCGCAGACCCACTTGCGGAATGATCGCCGTATTGGAGCCAGGTCCTTGGGCGAAAGGACCGTAGACGAACTGGATCGCGTTCGTGCTCGTGTTCAACCGGATCTGGAACGCGAATCCCTCGCTTCCCACGCTTTTGCGCCGCGCGCCGCGCCACTGAATGACGACCTCATTCCCCACGGTCTGCCAACGGATATCCCGCGTGGCGGTGATGCCATTGGTGGTATTATGCAGATCGCAGCCCAAAGCGGAGATCGCACCGGCGTACGTTTCGGTACTGCTTAGCGGGGTGTAGTTCCCGCCAGTGGGTGCGGAGCCGAAGGTGATGAAGCCGTTGGCCGAGACATACATCTGTGTATAGACCGTTCCGTTGAAGTTGAAGGCCGGTATGGTCTGGGCGGCGGATATGTCGTCATCCCAAGGATTGAGGTCGATAATGAAGAAGGTGGTGTTCTCCAATTGCGTTCCACCCGTGATCGGCGTGAAGGTGCCGGATGAGGATGAGAACGTGTAGGCTGTAGCTACCTGCCCATGGGCGAGTGTTGTGAACAGGGCGGTACCGAGCGCCAGGAATGGCCTGGTCAGCCTTGTACCGTGACGTCGGATCGTTTCGAACAGTGCTCTCATGAGGATGTAGTTTGGATGTGGATGTACGCTCTTCCGGCGCAAGTTGGATCGGCCCGGTGATCGTCCCCAGCCGATGAAAGCCGGTTTTTGCTCCATGGAATGTGGATAAGCCGGTCGAATGGGCCACCAGCTTGGATCGGATGCCTGGTCAGTTTGAACATGCGCGTACCACAAGTTGAGACAATTTCGTCGACAGGCAATAGCCATTCGTCGATGTTTTTCCGCATACGGTGGGGATGCCCCTAGTTGGATCAGGTCCCACTCCCCCCCCAGACTGGGCTGGATACCGTCTTCAAGGGTCCGCCTGCACAATACCCAGCCTTCAGAGCCCATGAAGGATATATGAAAGCCGAAGGGGCCGCCTCTTTCGAGACGGCCCCTCCTGATTACTGGCCTTGGTCAGATGAACGGGATCACATCACGCTCAAGCGGTGCGAGGTGGTCCGGCCGTTCACCGTGATGTTCACCAGGTAAACGCCCCGGGCCATGCTCGCGTCGAGGTCGAGCACCGTGTTGAACAGACTGCCGGAGTTCTGGTAACTCTCCGCCTGCACGCGCTTGCCATAGAGGTCGAACACGTCCACCGTGATGGTCTGCTCGCTCTCGGTCATCCCGTCGATGCGCAGTTGCACACGACCGTCACGCACCGGGTTCGGATAGAGGCTGATCTCTCCGCTGGCGGTCGCGTCCTCCGCCGCGCGTCCCGGCATCATACCGGGCGGGTTCACGATGTTCAGTCCGCAGGTCGCTCCGCAGTAGCCGCCCCACACACCGTTCGCATACACCTCGACCTGCACAGTGTAAACCCCACCGCTCACCAATTGATAGGTTGCCCAGTTCAGCGGGCATACATAGCTGGTGCGCAGGATCACGCGTGATCCCACCACCGGAGGATCATTGAAGTGCGGCGTACCGACCAGGTCCGTTGCCAGGTTCGGATTCGGACCGTCCGGGTCGATCAGCCCGTTGAACTGGAAGCGGTATTGTGTACCACCGACCACCGGCACCGCCCAGATCTTGTCGCTACCATTGAATCGCTTGGTCGCACCACAGCTGTGTGTGGACAAGGCCGTGTTGTCGATGAGCTGTGTGCAGCCCGGCACATTGTTCGGATCGAGGCCCATCTCGCAACCCGTTCCGAAATGGTCATCCGTGAAGCCCGATGCTCCCTGGTCGGCCCGTGCGCGGCAGAAGTAGACCACGCCCGGCGTCAAAGGACTGCTTTGCATCTCGGAGAACGCCACCCAAGGGCGAGGCACGCTGATACGGCGACGGAAGCCGGCATCAGGGTCGGCGAACTCGAACTGGTAGGTGAGCGCACCGGGGACCGTGGAGGTGTAGACCTTGTTGAGCAACTGGTTCGTGAAGATGTTGCACTCGGTTCCCAGGATGGTGGAAGGTCCTTCCGGCAGGCAGAACTCATGGCCGAGCGGCATGCTCGGTGGCGGTGAGATGCCGCCGCTCGGCGTGCTGCTGAAAAGATCGCGTAATAGCACACGATTGGTCGTTGTACGCAATTCCCAGTATCCATTCCCGCTCAGACAGCAGAGACCGTCCCCGCCGCTGTCCATCAGGAACAGGCTGTAGCAGGTGCCGAAGGTGGTGGGAAGGCACGCGGTAACGGAGATCAGTTCGTTGTTCTGTCCCGTGTACGGACCACCGGCCGCTGCCGAGAACCCGAACGCATCCCGGATCTCCCACGTGAGTTGACCACCGTTGTTGTCCGTGCGGATAACCACGACCGCCGATTGCCCGGTGACCGTTACCTGAATGCTCGACGCATCGTTGGCCGGGAGCTCGTCCGTGGTCGCGTTCGGTTGGCTGCTCGCTACGTTCAAGGTGTGCACGCCCGGAACAGTGGTGATGGTCGGCAGGTAGACCGTGTCTGTTTCGAGATAAGCCAGATCACCCGACCAGGCGAAGTTGCTCGCAGGGCCGCCGTCCACGTTGTAGACGATCTGCGCGCTGGTGAGGTCCAGTTCGCCCCTGTTCTGGATCACCACCCGGGGTACCAGGCCGGTGTTGCAGATCTCGCCGCTCGGCTCCAGAATGTCCACGATCGCCGCATCGTTCATCCCCGGGCGCCGCAGCAGGATGCTGAAATCGCCCTCAGCGCTCAGGCCACCATCGTTCCAGGTATAAAGCAGGTAGTCCGTGCCCGGAACGAGCGCGGGCAATTGTACACCGCTACCGTCACCGTCGATCACACAGGTGATCTCGTTCAGCGCGCCGAGCCCGGAGCAACCGCCGTCGTACAGGGCGTAGTTCATGCCGCCGGCGGTGCCCATCACCAGGTCCATGAACATGATGGAGTTGGGGCCGCTGTTGAAACCGTACCACACCCCCTGCATGGCTCCGAACGGATCACAACCGGTATTCTCGTCACCGTAGGCGCAGGTATTGTCGCCGGGCGTGGGGATGCCGTTGCCGTCATCCAGGGCGGGTATCAAGGCCTGGGCCTGTGAACAACGGTCGTTGCCGGCCGCCGGTGAGCAGGGAGGCCCGCAGGTCACGGCCATGCTGTAATAACCGGAGGCGCCGCCGTAGCCATGCACGGCAACGAGGTACGTGCTTCCATTGGTAACAGGGAAGGCTACCTGACTGGTGAGATCGGGACAGCCGGTGCCATCATCGTTCTTCGCAACGCACTCCAGGTTGTTGCAATCCGGCGCGAGCAGGTAAACGCTGATGCGGGAATCGAACGTGGCCAGACCGCACAGGCTCAGATCCACTTCGCCATCAGCCGTGGCGACGTAGCTCCAATAGTTCACCCCTCCGGTGCTCGGTGCTCCGGTGAAGGGGCAGGCGCTCGGGGGGAACGTGCCGGGTACCGGTGATGTTTGACCCAGGGTCACAGCCCCGCAAGCGAGCGGAAGCGGTGCGCAATAGTCCCCGCTGGTCACGCTCGGACAGAACACGCGGAAGGTCTGCGTACTGGTCGTGGCGGCGCTTTCCGCGTCCGCCAGGATCCAGTATTGGCCAGGTGTCGCGATGTTGAATTCCACCGTCGTACCACCGGTAGCGATATCCTGGATGCACGTCCAACCCGTCGG
>CAZYPC010000110.1:0-3627 GCA_964649165.1 uncultured Chryseobacterium sp. | reverse complement strand
GCCGCAGCGGAGTTGATCTGCGTCAAGGGCTCGTCGCAGGTGACGTTCGCGTCCAGGAAGAAGATGCGCGAAGCGAATTGACCGGTGAAGTCCACCTGGTAGGTACCGACCGCCGGGAGCGTGAACACGAAGAAATCGCGATCACGGAAGTTGCATTCGGCCTGGATCGAGCCGCCGATGGTGAAGGTGAAGGGCAATGAACCCAGAACGATCGGCTCGGCGTCACAGAGGAAGGAGTTCGTCAGTGTACCGCAGGGTTCGGATTCCGAATAATCCGGTGTGTCGTTGAACGTGCAGGCCGGTGTCGGGGAAACGCCCTCGGTCACGCAGATGTTGAACTGGTTGGTGCTGCCATCTCCACCGCCGAAGGCATGGCCCACGCGGACCAGATAGGTCTGGCCCACATTGAGCCCACCGCGCAACAAGGTCAGGGGTGCGCCTGCACCGCTGCCACTGAAGGTGCAGCAGAGGCTGGTGGTGCTGCCACACGTGCCTTCCAGCAGTTCGAGCACGGGGTAGTACGTACCCACCGGGGTGATGTCGATCTGGGCGAGCGCGGTGGTGGCCACGAAGCTCATCCAGACATCCTGATTGGTGGTGGCCCCGACGGCCTCCGCACAGCTCGGCTCGGTCGCTGTCGCGCCAAGGCTGCTCACCAGGGTATACGAGCAGGTCGCGGCCATCGAGAGCGGGATCGCGCTCGTGCAGAAGTCCCCGGCGATGGGTGCGTTCGGCCCAGTGAACGACCAGGTGTGCCCTGCGTTCACGCCCCACGCATTGTCCCACTCGAAATAATAGGTCGTACCGGCTTCCAGGTAGACGTTCAGGTCCGAGTCGAACGTCGGGGAAACGCAGCCATCGTCATCCGCGGTGTACAGTGCGAGGCCGCCACAGGTGCCGGTATGCACCGACACACGCGTATCGTTGTTGGTGTTCGGGGCCTGTGCGCAGGAGCTCAGGTTGTACACGCCGGTCGCGGCCGGGGTATATGTCCACCAACGCGCCGCGGTGGCCGGCGGGTTGTCCTGGCTGACGAACGCGTTGGAAGCCCCGCCCGGGCAATCGGAGTAGGCATCGTTCGTGTTGGCGTTCACGCCGATGTCCGGGGTGAAGGCCGTGGCACACGTACTTCCGCAGCAGGAGAAATATGTTCCCGGGATCGTCGAATTGCACGCGGGCTCGCTCTGGTGCGTGAGCGAGAAGCTGATCACCTCACCGTAGTTGTAAGGCCCGAACACATAGTCGCCCAGGGCATTGGCCACCTGCGGTGCGCCTGAGCTGGGAACGATGGTGACCTGCGTCTGCGGTCCTCCGGAAAGCGTCCCGAAGCTGCTCACGTTCACGGTCACATTGAAGGTACTGGTCGCGGCGGTCGCTCCGCAGAAGTCGGTGACGGATGCGGAGGCTACCGGGGCTGTGCAATCCGGGCGTTCGCGCACCTCCACCTGGTCGATGCCGATATCGCTCCAGATCAGCGGTCCGCGGATGGCGATGAAGCGGATCCTGAAGCTCGGGGTGCCGAGCGGCAGGGTGGTGTAGGGATTGAAATTCCAGTTCAAGCCCTGGGCCCCGGATTTGTCCACGAACGTGGTCCATGTGCCGCTACCGGCAGGGGCTTGGTACTGCGCGATGAACTGCCCCATCAATTCCACTGCTTGCGTGGAGATCATGTTGTCCGCGAACCGTACCTGCGGTTCACGCGTGAACGCCGAGGTATTGAAGGTCGGGCTCGTGACCACGGCCACCTGGTAGGGGATGGGGCAGGCAACTCCAGGCGTGGCCAATGAGGACTCAAGGTACAGGTACTTGTCCGTGGTCACGTTGCCGTTCGTCGCACCGAAATCCGGGCCGGTCGTTGTGGTTGGTGTAGCACCAGCCCGAACGAAAAGTTCGCCCCAGTCACCGGAGTTGTTGGTCCAACCACCACCAATGGAGGAACATGCGACCTGGCAAGGGGTCACAGTGCCGGCCGTACAGGTCGTGTAGGAATCGAACGTCTCGGTGTACGGGAATGCCGCGATCGGTGCGCCCAGCACCGGATCGGCACTGAACGCCAGGTTCCATTGGAAGGCGCTGGTGCTCCAGGCGTTGTCCCACTGGATGAAATAGGTGGTCCCTGAGGCTACGGACACCACCGCGCGGGAACGCAGGTTGTTGTCTTCCCAATAACCTCCTCCGATGGTGAACAGGAAGTTGATGTCGTCGTCCCCGCCCACACAGGTCAGACTTCCGCACGTACCGCTGTAGATGGATACGCGCGTATCAAGCCCTGCGGTGATGGAACCGACGACGAGCACCCCATTATCAGGGGCGGTCCAGGTGTACCAATCGGCATTGGTGGCGGGCACGGCGCCCGTGCCATCATCATTATCGCAGGCAGGCAGCCAGCCACCGCCAGAGGAGGGGCCATCGGCCGTGTAGGTCCCTGGGGCGGCGATCGTGACAGCTGATCCGCACGTGGGCCCCTGTCCGTTCATCCGTGTGGCCGATAGCAACGCAGCACACGCTGCGAGCGCGGCCAAGAGTCTTCCTGTTCTCTTCATGGCACGTTGGGTTTGGGTTGGTCGGTTTTCGGTGGAATGCCGGAATGTAGATAAAGCCCCTTGGTGGACAAGGGATGGTTGAAAAAAACAAGGCCCCGCCGGTCGGCGGGGCCTTGTTCCCAATAGTGTGTCGAACGGCGCTCTAGCGCACCACGTTCACGCGCTCGATGTAGACCTCGTTGTTCACGGTGATACGCACCATGTAGGAACCAGCGGCGATCGAGCCATCCAGGTCGAGGACATGGTTGAAGACCGAGCCCGAATTCTCGAACTGCTCGGCCATCACGCGCTTACCGAAGACATCGAACATGTCCACGGAGATCATCTGCGTCTCATCAACGAGTTCGTTGATCGTGATGTTCACGCGGCCGTCGCGGACCGGGTTCGGCCAGAGGGCAACGTTCGCCAGCTCTTCCATACCGATGCGCTGAGCGGCGTTACCACCGTTCTGGAGCATCATGCCGGGAGGATTCTGGATCGTGAGGGGGCAGATCGCGCCGCAGTAGCCGCTCCATACACCACCGACCTTGCACTCCACGCTCACCTGGTAGGTGTTGCCGCTCACGAGCTGATAGGTCGCCCAGCTCAGTGGGCACACATAGCTCGTACGCAGGATCGTGCGGGTGCTGGACACCGGCGGATCATTCACATGATCGACACCGACCGTATCAGTCGCCAGGTTCGGGTTCGGACCGTCCGGATCGATCATGCCGACGAACTTGAAGCGGTATTCGGTCGCATAGGTCACGGGTTGTCCCCACACCTTGTCGCTGCCGTTGAAACGCTTCGTCGCACCGCAGGACAGGGTGGCACCCGGTGTGCTGATCAGCTCCGTGCAAACAGGCTGGCTCGGAGCCAGAGCCATTTCGCAACCAGCGCCATAGAAGTCATCCGCGAAACCAGCGGCACCCTGGTCGGCCCGGGCGCGGCAGTAGTACGTGGTTCCGTATACGAGCGGTGTGCTCACCATCTCACCGAACTTCACCCAGTTGCGCGGCAGCGTGATCCGGCGGTAGAAGCCCGCGTTGGGATCGCTGAACTCGAACTGGTAGCTCACCACACCGGACACGGCGGTGGTGTACAC
>CAZYPC010000109.1:0-15009 GCA_964649165.1 uncultured Chryseobacterium sp. | reverse complement strand
TCACCACACCGGTACACTACGCCTACTTCAAGATCAGCGAGGGCTGCGACCGCAAGTGCTCGTTCTGCGCCATCCCGATCATGCGCGGCAAGCACATCAGCACGCCGATGGACCAGCTGGTGGACAACGCGAAGAAGCTCGCCGCCGGAGGAACGAAAGAACTCATCCTCATCGCGCAGGACCTCACGTACTACGGCCTGGACATCTACAAGAAGCGGAACCTTTCCGAGCTGGTGGCCCGCCTGAGCGATGTGGAGGGCATTGATTGGATCCGATTGCACTACGCCTTCCCCTCCGGCTTCCCGATGGAGGTGCTCGACGTGATGCACGAACGCAGCAACGTCTGCAAGTACCTGGACATGCCCCTGCAACACGGCAGCACGCGCATGCTCACGCGCATGCGGCGCGGCATCACGCAGGAAAAGACCGAGAAGCTTGTCGCCGACATCCGCGAACGGGTACCGGGCATCGCCATCCGTACCACGCTCATCGCCGGGTTCCCGGGCGAGACCCAGGAGGATCACGAGGACGGCCTGCGCTGGATCGAACGCATGCGCTTTGATCGCCTGGGCTGCTTCACTTACAGCCATGAAGAGGATACGCACGCCTTCACCATGGAGGATGATGTGCCCTTCGAGGTGAAGCAGGAGCGCGCCACCGGGATGATGGAGGTGCAGGGCGGCATCAGCTTCGAGCTGAACCAGCTCAAAGTGGGGAAGGAGTTCCGCGTGCTGGTCGACAAAGCCGAGGGCGGTTTCTACCATGCCCGCACCGAGCATGACTCCCCCGACGTGGACAATGATGTGTTGATCGCGACCTCGGACGGACATCTGCGCATCGGGGACTTCGCACAGGTGCGTATCACGGAGGCGCGAGAGCATGAGCTGACCGGGGTTCCGGCCTGACAGCAGAACGGCGGAGCAAGGCCCCGCCGTTCCATGCGATCGGAATGTCTGTTACTTCTTCTTCTCCGGTGCCGCCGCCGGATCGGGCATCATGCCCAGCTGGGTCATCATCTTCATCTCCTCCCAATAGCCCCAGTGTTCGGTGGCCTTGTCGCCGGAGAACTTGATCACGTCGATACCATCCACATCCATCACCTTTCCGGTGGCCTTCATCTCCGGGCCCATGTCGCCGGTGTTGGTACCTTTCATGTTGTAGTGCACCATCATCACGTCACCCCCATGCGTGATGGAATGGACGGTGATCTTGGTATCGGGGAATGCGCCGTGGTGCATGGCGACCATGTCCTTGAGGCCTTGCATGCCCTGTGGGTTCATACCGGGTGGCGGAGTATGCTCCACCATGTTCTCGGCGACGTATTTCTCCAAGCCATCGCTCTTACCGGTCTCGAACATGGCGAACACGGCGCGACAACCTTCCTCGCGGGCTGTTAGCAGGGCCTTGTTCGCGCTGTCGGCCGCGAGCATGGCCTTGTGATCGGCGATCATCTTATCGGCCTCGGGGTTGGACGGGGCACCGCACGCCACCATCAAGGCGAGTGCGGGCAAAGACCAGAATGCGGTTCTCATGGGTGGTTGGGTTGGTGAAAGAGGACGAAAGCTACCGATCGCGCTCCAACGCAGGAAACGGCTGGCCCAGCCGACCGGTCACCAGGGATGCAGCTTCGCCACGGTCAGGGAAGCCGCCGCTCGCGGGTTGTTGGGCGTGGGGCTGCCAATGTTCACAGGGATCGTATCCCGATCGTTGCGTGTACCCGGCATCACCCCGTTACGATGGGCCCACCTGTATGAAGTGTCCGACGGCATTCGCACGCGTCCAACTCCGTTCGGGCGCTTCCGTCATCGTCCGATACGAAGGAACGAACTCCTCGAAGGCTGAAGCGTCCCAGGAACCACTGGTCGAAGCGTTCCCAGCTCAAGGGATCTTCAGTTCGTCGAGTTCCTCCGTAGTCACCGTTGGCGGCATCTCGCCATGCTTCATTTTCTCAACGATCAGCGCAGCCAGCTTTTCCGCCTGCTCCTTGGTTTTGCACCCCTCATTGCCCGGTTGTCCGGGGATGTTGGTCTGATGGATGAAGAGCTTGCCGTCGCTCAGGATGTCGTAGCCGTAGGTGCCATCGGGTGCATCGATGATGCTGAACGTGAGTCGTGATCGTGCATGTTCAGCCGCTGCCGGGAATTGGACCGCACTCGTGTCGGCCGCTTGCGGCGACCGCGCGCTGTTCGCGGCAGGATCAGGTGATGATGCCACATTTCCACCATCTCTGGACGGCGATGACCGAGGGGCTTGATCACAAGCGATCAGGCAGATGAAGGCAAAGCCTATGCAGGGTGACTGGTGAAGGCGTGTGGTCGTCATGGAACAGGGGGATCCGGGGGTACGAACAACAGGGGAAAGGTCGCAGAACATATGCCTCTTCGAACGGGCAAGATGCTCAAGGAAGTTGCTGGATCCGTACCCCGTTCGGCGTGGTGCTTCCTACGTTGATGAGGATGGGGTCGCGATCGTTCGCCGCTCCGGTGTACCTCACCACGCCGTCCAGGTTCACGTCTTCGCGCCAATACCCGGCAACGGAATTGTTGGGCGTAGTGCTCCCGACTTTCATCAGTATGGGATCCCGGTCATTGTGGGATCCCGTGTACATCAGCATGGCATCGACGGACGCATTGCCTGCCCACAGGGTCGTTCGTGCACCGGCCGTCTTCTGTGCTTCGGTTCCGAAGGTGAGCGTTGTGGGAAGTGAGAAATCGATCGATGGGTTCGACGTGGACAGAGCGACGGGCGCTGCGGTCATGGCGCCGAGATGATTGCGATGCCGAACGGCGACGTGGTAGTTGCCAGCCACGTTGTTGAAGACGAGCGGAGAGGTTCCGTCGATCCCCACAACGTCTCCGTCCCGTTGGATCAGCCCGGTGCGCGTTTGCAGGATCTGCGCGGGTTGTGTGGCACTGCGCAATTCGACCAATGCCCAGTCGACCACGGAATTGAAGGACGGAACGCCCGCGCTCAACGCGCCCGCTCCCAATGGCGAAGGATCGGATTCGTTCATGCGTGTGAAGCCCAGGGATGCGAAGGGTTCCGTGAGCGGTATGAGGCCATGAACGCGCAGGCTATCGTGCATCAGGTCCATGCCGGAGTCGAACGGGCCGTCCAACAATGCCCGAACGGATAACGGCATCGGCACCATCGGATGGCCGTTGATGCGAGCGAGGCGGTTGCGTCCTGTGCCATTGTAGCTGGTAAATGTGCCCCCTGCAAGCAGGTCACCATCGCTGAGCAAGGCGGTTGTAAGCAGCGCGCCGTTGAACGCTGAGCCTGCATCCCAGCCGAGGTCGAGCGAGCCATCACTGTGCAGCAGGAACCGCCCGTCGATGATGTACTTGCCATCCGGCCGCTGGGTGATGAGGTGCCTGGAATTGCCAACAGCAGGATTGAAGGTGGTATCCAACGAACCTTCAGGCATCAGCCTGGCGATCCCCGGCCTCGCGACGCCCTGAACACTGTTGAATTGACCGGACACCACGATCCGTCCATCACCTTGAACCTCCATGGCGCGTACGGACAGGCTCCCAGCACTGCTGAACAGACCCTGCGTGGTGAAGACCGGGTCCAGGGATCCATCAGGAAGCAGCGCGATCACCGGGCCGCAGGCCTGACCATTGTACAAGGTCTGACCGCCGGCCACCAGGATCCGGCCGGAGGGAAGCCTGGCGAGCTTCCATCCGAACGCCGTGGTGGTCATGTTGTTCATGGCGGAGGTGAACGAGGCATCCACCGTTCCATCGTGGTTCAACCGGACGATCCGAGCCTGGTTGCTGCTGGCCCATCTCGAAACGGCGAGCATGTCACCATCCGGGAGGAGCATCGCATCGGTGATGGGCCGGTCAAATGTGATCCCTGGGTCGAAGGTGGGATCCAGAGTGCCGTCGGTGTTGATACGTGCGATGCTGATGCGGGTAGCACCATTGCACATGCCGAACGATCCAGCCACCAGGATCCTGCCGTCGGGTTGTACGATCAGTTTGTACACCGCGAGTGTGCCGATGAGCAACCCTTGGTAGGGATACCCTGAGAACGAGGGGGTGAATGCCGCATCTCTTGTGCCATCGGGCGTGGTACGTATCAGATGCTGCGCAGCGGTGCTGAAGTATGACGAAATGGTGCCGCCCACGAGGACCTGGTCATCGGGCTGCACGGCAAGCGCGTTCACACTGCTGTACACACCGGTTGCCGGGTCATAGGTGGGGTCATCCGTGCCATCAGCGTTGACACGTGCCATCCAGCGTGAAACGACACCACGGAAGTTGGTGAAATCACCGATCACAACCGCCTTGCCATCGGGTTGCATCACAAGGGACTTGGGGATGGCGTTGAAACCGGATCCCGGGTCGAAAGTGAGGTCGATCGCTCCGTTCGACGCAAGGCGCGCGATCCTGGCACGGGCCGTTCCGTTCACGGTTGCAAAACTGCCGGCGATGAGAATGCGACCATCGCTGAGTTGACCCATGTCAAGGACCATCTGGCCATTGGGCAGGGTGCAACTGAAGCCGGCATCGAGGGCCCCGCTTGTGGTAACGCGGATGAGATAGGAGGTAGTCGATAGCGCACCGGCCACCATGATCCCGCCGTCAGTCTTCAACATCAGGTCGGTGATGGTGAACGAGGCGTTCGCGCCCGGGTCGAACGATGCATCCAGCGCGCCATTGGGTGTTACCCGAGCAAGGTGCGAACGCGCCGCGCCATTCACCGTGTTGAAAGCCCCGGCCAGGACGATGTAGCCATCAGCCTGCACAGCGATCCTCTGCACCGCGCCGTCCAGAGTGATGCTGAACGTCGCGTCCACCGTACCGCTGCTGTTGAGCCGCGTGAGGTACTTACGTGTACTCACCCCGCCGACGGAAGTGAACGTTCCAGCCACAAGGATCTTGCCGTTCGAGAGGACAACAACGTCGGTTACCGATCCAGGAAGCGAAGGAGGAGTGAAGGCGGCGTCGAACGCTCCGGTACTCGTCAAGCGCCCCAGCCCCTGACCGCCATGGATCACCTTCCCGTCCGCTTGGGTGACCGTTATGGCTACATCGGAGAAAGAGGCTGTTGGACTCCACGAGGGGTCCCGCGACCCATCAGCGTTGTAACGCGCCAGACCGTAGGGTACGAGTGGGAAGATCTCGGTGACATTCGTGTTACCCGATACAAGGATCTTTCCGTCGGGCTGGCGTGAAACAGTAGTGGCAAGCAAGCCGCATCCGTCGCCATAGCCATTGCCGACATCCCCCGGGTTGAACGTCGCATCGTTGGTGCCGGGGGACTGTGCCAGTAAAGTGGCCGAGAACGTCAAGGCCAGCAGGAAGGAGGGGAGTTTCCGCTGCATGGTCATTCGATGAGGATGGCGTCAGTAAGCTAACGCGGGAAGGAGAAAGGGTTGCCCGCAGCCTTCAAATGCACCGTCCTCGACCTGTCAAGGCAGTTGTTCAGAGCGCGTGCTGTTCGGCGTGGTGCTCCCGACATTCACAAGGATCGGATCCCGGTCGTTGGTGGCACCGGTGTATTTCACGGTGCCATCCATATTCACGTCCTCCAGCCAGTAGCCGTTCACGGAGTTGTTGGGTGTAGTGCTCCCGACTCTCACCAGGATCGGATCACGATCGTTATTGGACCCGGTGTAGCGCACGCTGTTGTCGCGGAACGGGTTGCCTGCCCAGAGCACCTGCGCCGTGCCGATAGTCTTTCGCGCGTTCGTACCGTAGGTTGTTGTGGCCGCCGAGGTCAGATCGACGACCGTGGGAGAGGTCGACAAGGCCATGGCATTCGCCGTCATCACGCCCAAGTGGTTGCGGTGGCGGATGGCCACGTAGTAGTTGCCGGCTGCCACGTTGAACTGCACGGAGGATGTTCCATCCGTTCCGACCACGTCACCATCGCGTTGGAGCAGAGCGCTGCGCGTCGCGACCCGCGTGGAGGGCGTGGAGGAGTTACGCAGTTCCACAACCACCCAATCGACGATGGCGTTGTTGCCGGTGATCGCCAGGACACCGCTCGTCGTTGTTTCGCCACCGCCGAAGAGATGCGCATAGCCCAGCGCTGTGTAGGGTTCAGCAAGGGGGACGAGCCCGAGGGAGCGGAGCCCATCGCTCATAAGGCCGGTACCGGAGTTGAAGGGGCCCTCGAGGTGTATCCTGGGGCTTACCGCGATGGACGATTGCGAAGGTGTGCTGAAGAAGTAGACGGACCCGGCGTTCGCAGCGGTCGACCCGCCCGCGGCATCCTCATCCTCGTAGCTCGCTCCCGCCAGCGCGTTGATGCCGTCGATCGCTACTGCTTCACCGAAGAAGTCGGAAGCGGCCCGATCGCTGGCAACGACCTTCTGCCGCTGGGCCCATGTGTTCCCGCATCGTTGGAAGATGTAAGCCGAACCAGCGTCCGTGGCGGCATTGGCACCGTTGGCATCATGGTCCTCGTGATAAGCCCCTACAATGGCCCGGTCACCGCTGATGGCCACATCGATCCCGAAGTTATCGTTCGCCGAACGGTCACTGGCGACGATCTTCTGCACCTGCTGCCAACCACTGCCAACGCGGGTGAAGATGTATGCCGACCCGGTACCGCTGATGCCGTTCTGCTCCAACTCATCCTGGCCCTCGTACCACGCGCCGATAATGGCCTGATCCCCGCTGATGTCGAGGCCGCCCCCGAAGCTGTCCATGGTGCCACGGACCGCTGCGGTGATCTTCTGCTGCTGCGTCCATGTGTTGCCGTTGCGGAGGAAGAAATAGGCGGAACCGGAGCCGTCATAGGTGTTGCCACCATTGCTGTCCTGATCCTCGTATGGCGCGCCGATGATGATCTGGTCCCCGGCGATGGCGACCTCGCGCCCGAACGCGTCATCGATGTAACGGTCGGACGCGGAGAGTTTCTGCTGTTGGCTCCAGGTGTTGCCGCTCCTGGAGAAGACGTACGCCGATCCCGCATTGCTCAACTGGTTCGCCCCGGCGGCATCCTCATCATCATGCCAGGAACCGAGGACGGCATAAGCACCATCCAGGTCCACCTGACGGCCGAAATTGTCGCCGGATCCGCGATCACCCGCCACGACCTTCTGCACTTGGGACCAGGTATCACCATTGCGGAGGAAGAAGTAGGCCGCGCCAGCATTGTTCACCGTTGTGCCGCCCCCGGTCGCATCCTGATCCTCGTTGGGTGAACCCACCAGGATCCAGTCTCCGCTGATGGCCACACTGAAGCCGAAAAAATCAGTCCCCCCTCCGAGGTCGCCGGGGAGCAGCTTCTGCTGTTGGATCCAGTTGCCGCCCACGCGCTTGAAGATGTAGGCTGATCCTTGCACATCCATGTAAGCTCCAATAACCGCATAGTCCCCATCGATATCCGCGCTGCTACCGAACCGTTCACCGGCTGCGCGGTCGCTGGCGACGGCTTTGTTCAGCTGCGTGTGGATGGAGACTTCCGGCCCCGTGGTGAAGGAGGTGGTGGCACCGAAGGACGAGAGGTTGGCCGGGCAGATCGTACGGATGGCCACGTCGTAGGAGGTGCCAGCGGCCAGACCACAGATCAGATAGCTGGTCGTGTTGATCCCGTAGATGGTCGTCCAGGCTACAGAGGATGATGGCTTCCATCGCAGCACGTAGCCGTTCGCACCGCTCACGCCCGTCCAGGTGACGGTGGCCGAATGATCGGAGGTTGCGGTGTTGGGGGCAGGGGGTGTACCGCAATTGGCGCCGCAGGAGGGCAAGCATGCCGCAGCATTCACATTGTTCAGGATCACTGCGGCCGGCTGCGGTCCGAACCCGTTCACGAAATGCACACCCACAGCGAACAACAGATGGCAATAGCTCATGATCGTTCCACCAACGCTTTGTGAAGGCAACGGGCCTGTGGCGC
This sequence comes from uncultured Chryseobacterium sp., assembly GCA_964649165.1. Classification (GTDB taxonomy): domain Bacteria; phylum Bacteroidota; class Bacteroidia; order Flavobacteriales_F; family PHOS-HE28; genus PHOS-HE28. Next base: position 7,149 of record CAZYPC010000109.1, on the reverse strand, counting down.
ACGTTCCTTGAGCATGATCGGGGTCAGCTGTCGGGCCGCAGCCGTCGATGGCTGTCCCGTTCCCGTTCCAAACGCAGGCGTGGGTGTGGCTGCTGCCCAAATTGTGACCTTGCTCGTGCGTCACCACGTTCACGCTCCAGCTATAGGTCGGCACGTTGTCGTAGTCATCGTAGATACCGCTATAGGCCATACGGGACGAGGTATTGGAAGAGCACAAGGTGTTTACCCAAGCGATGCCGCCATAGGGGCCGTAGTCCAACAGGTGGGCCATATCCCCGTTGAAGCTTGTGCGCGTAGTTCCGAACCGGCTGAGGCGGGCGGCACTGGTGGTGTCGTTGTACGGGCTGGGCGTGTTCCACACGAACACTTCCTGTAGCATCACATCAACGCCGTCGTTGGCAAAAAGGGTCGCGCTCTGGTTGAAGAGGCCGGTGGCGAAGTTGGCGGCGTTCGTCACGCTGCCCTTGTCCTGGTAGATATCGTAGGCCAGTTCCCAGTACCAGCGAACGCAGCGCGTGGAGCGATCGCCGCCGGGTTCGGCATCATACCCGTGTGCGTCATCGACGGGCAGATCCGGCGTTCCGCAAGCTGCGCTGGTGGTCCTTGGTAGATCCGCCTCACGGTAGAGCACGTGGAGGCCCGGTCGCGCATCAGCGAAAGGACCGATCACCCGTTCACCGTCAGCATCGGAAATGATCCCCATCAATTCATGCTCGAACACGCTGATCGCCACAAGGGAAGTGGACACGTCCCGGATCATTCCCCTGTAGTGCACAGCGGAGGGCACTTCTTGCGGCCGACCGCCGCTGGCCGATCGCACTACGAAGTCATCGGCTACTACGCGGGTCATCTGCAGATCAAGTACGAGGGTATCGGAGGCCGTTGGGATGGACAACGCGATGAACTCGTCGCGCGCATCCATCAGCGCTTGTGCCGCCCATGGATCGAAGCGCAGAACGACCGCTTGGGTCAGCGCGCGCCCCCACAAACGGTCCGTGGCAGAACCAGCATCCTCCTGTTCGAACAAGGACACCGGCGTGAAGGAAGTTCCCATGGACCGGAGATCCGCGATCCGCTGGCTCACCAGACCGTGCGTCTCATCGGACTGGCTGAAAGTGAAGGTGCAGAATGCGAGAAAGGAAGCGGCTAGGAGGGAGCGCATAGTGGGTCGGTTGGATGTCCCGGATGGCGGATCGAGCAAGGCCAATTTACCCACCCACCACCATGTACTGGTCCCAGACGGGCCAAAAGCACAACGGTGGCTTGGTCCCGCCTGACGGCTGCGCGGAACTTCACGTGTTCCGTCTTCTGACGCTTGGGCTTGGAGGTCGTGCGCTGGACCGGTGCGTTCAGCGCTTGTCGATCTTCAGCACGAAGGCCACGGCATTGCTGCTGGCCGGTCCGCTCGCGCCGAAGGTCGGACCCTCGGAATAGGTGAGACCATCGGAGTTCATCAGCTCCGTTCCGAGCGCGGCGGTGAGCTTCGCCTCGAGGCCCTTGGCCGGGTTCTGCTTCATCGCCTCGTTCATCTTCGGGTAGTCCACGGGCTGGTTGTAAACCAGGATGGCCATCACGTCCGTGGTACCGACCTCATCCGCCGTCAGGCTCTGGTCCTTGGGGAAGACACGAGTGCCGGTGATGCCGCAATACGGGGAGTGTTTCGGCGTGTAGGGGAAGAGGGTGTAGGTGCTGCCGTCCGTCTCCTCACCGAAGAGGTAGGTATAGCACTCGGTGTTGTTGGTCACTTCGATCTTGAACCGCGTGCCCTTGGCGATGGGCTGCGTTGTGCGGAAGACACGTCCACCTTCGCGTTTGAGCGGGATGTTCTCGCCGGTGGCTTTGCCCTTGGCGTCCACGACGGCCAATCCGAAGCGCAGGTCGAAACGTGTCGGCTTCACGTCCACGCCTTCTCCTTGCGGATACACCGCGTAGGCCTCCTTGGCGAAGAAGGCGAAGTCGTTGTAGCTCACCCAAGCGATGCCGTTCTTGCCCCATCCGGTGCCCCAGCTGTTCATGATCTGGAAGCCCCCGTCCTGACCGAACTTGAAGTCGTCATAACCGATCACGCACATGGCATGGCCGCCGAAGCCGGCCATCTGGTAATCGTTGTCGTTCGGGATCCACTTCTCCTGGCCCTCCATCTCCTGCATGAAGGAGCCACCGACCATCATGCCGATGACCACGGGCGCGCCCTGGTTGAGCTGCTGCTTCATGGCGAGCATGTCCACCTTGCTCTGGGGGTCGTCGCTCGCACTCAGCCGCTGGAAGCCCTTGATGCGATAGGCCTGCGCAGCCTGCTTGGCCTCGGGCGTGGGTGGGCGGCTGCAGTCCTGGTCATCATAGGCGAACTTGCTGAATGGCGCCACGCCACCCGCTTTCATGTTCTCCATGGCGCGGATGAGGTAGCTGCCCTGGCATCCGCTGTTCTCGATCTTGATCTGGTTGTAGAGATAGCTCGGGCTGAAGGCGTTCGCGGTACTGGGCGTTTGTTTCGTGGCGGCGTTGTTCACGATGCTGCGTGCGGCGTAGGCGCTGGCCCATGCGACGCAACTGCCCTGCTGGCCCTGGTTCAGGCGGGGAGGAGCGAAGGCCTCCAGAGAGACCTTCTCCGGCAGCGGGTTCTTCACATTGTCTGCCAGCGGTTCGAAGACCTCGGCCTTGTCGTACTCCTTGGGATCGAGCGTAGCACCCTTGTTGAAGAGGTTGCTCACCACATCGGTGATCCCGCCGCCACCGCCAGCGCCGGAACAGCCCTTGCTGCCGCCCATGAAGTAGAAGAGGCCGCCGACCACCAGCAGGATCAGCAGCAGTTTCGGGTTCCTGAAAAGCATCGGCAACAACATGCCGATCAGCCCGCCGCCGCCACCGCCGATGTTGGGGAAACCGCCGCCGCCACCGCGGCTCGGGCGTGGACCTTGGTTCTGCTCCTGGCCCTCATCGGGCGTCATTCGGATAGGCATCGTTCAGGGGATGGTCGGTTATGGACGAAAGAACGTTGCGCGCGTCACCCGGCAACGCGGCAGGTTCGCGGCTGAAAGTAGTGGTCGCCGGTGCTCTTCCGGCGAAGGAGTATTTCAGGGCGGCTACCTGAACCGACCCTCCTCCCTGGCCTTGCGCTTCTTCAGCGTGTTGATCAGATCCACCATCTGGCCAACGGCCAGTTGCTTGCCGATGATCTTGCGATCGGCGTCCAGCAGGTAGAACTTCGGGGTGCTGTAAACATCCCACGCATCGGCGTAATTGAGGCTCTCGATCGTGGTGTACTTCGGGATGTACTTGCTCGGGTTCTGCTTGGCGTCGGTGTACACGTGCCAGGTCAGTCCCGTGTTCAACCAATCCATCTTGTGTTCGATGATGAACTCCTTCCAATCCGCGAGCAGGGTGCTGTCCGTAGCCTTGGCAACGGCGTACACCTCAACGTCGAGGGGCCTCAAACTATCCACGTAGGCGGTGTAGATGCCGGGCAGGGTCTTCTTGCAATGCCCACAATGCGGGTCCCAGAAGATCACGAGGACATACTCGTGCGGGATGCGGTACATGTCCACCCAGTTCTGCTCCGTGGTGTCCGTGAGGATGATGTTCTTGGCCTGGGCTCCGATGATCAACGGGGCCGTTTTTCGGGCGCGTTCGCACAGTTTGTCGAGCTTCTCATCGCTCATCCAGGTGGCACGGCTCTTCTGGCCCGGCTTGGGGCAGTAGTACGTCTGGGCCATGTGTACGAAAACCGCGTCCATGCCCATGATATCGCTCGTTTCGTACTTGTACGTGATGTTGTGCACCGCGAAGCGCCACAACTCATCGTTATGGTTCTTGTCCATACGTCCGATCAGATCGTCCGCACACTTGTTGATGGTGTCAGGGACCTGGGGGACGATCTTGCCGACGTACTCATCGAATTTGTTCTGGAAGACCGGTGTGCGCAGGATGCGTTCATCCGAGAGGTCGGTGTTGTCCCAGAAATGCGCCCGGTAGCTGTAGTAGGTCGCAGCGCTGTCGAGCGTACCGTCGGGCTTGTAGATCTTCTGTTCCGGCGGCGACATGCTCATTTTCACGATCATGCCTACCAGCGTTCCGGGGTTTTTGGCCACCAGATCCTCCTGATAGCTCTTGATGGTCTCTTCATAGCCGACCAGACGCTCTTTCAGCGCAGCCTTCCGGATAGGATCAGCGGTCGCCTCGCGCTCTTTATGCACCGCATCGGCCTCCTTGCGCTGCACGTTGATGAACCGCACGTAGTCCAAGAACACCTGGTTCTCGGTGCTTTTCTGGATCGCAAGCTTCCCGCCAAGGTCCGTGGTGTCGGAACTCATCACAACCAGCGGTTCATTGGCCAGGAACTCGAAATAGCGCGGGCCGGGGATCACAACAGCGTAGACCCCGGGTTTGTAGCCCTTCTTGTTGGCGAACACCACTTTGCCTTTCGCATCGGCGATGGCGGTGTCGTTGTAGAGCAGTTTGTTGCCGTAATAGTTGGCCAGATAGATCGTGTCCTTGACGACGCCCTTGATGGTGAATTCGAAGCGCCGTTGGTCTTTCGGGTCAACAGAGCCCGCAGTGGGCTTTTGAGCGACGGTAACAAGGGTCAGGAGCAGGGCCGAAGCCGTGGCGAACTGTCGCATGGTGATGGGCACCGGTCGTTTCTTCAGGACCGCGGCCAAAAGTAGCCGGGGGGCCTCCCCAAGGCCTCGGCCATTAACGGTTCGTTAAGAAGGGCCGATCGTGGGGAAGCGCCGCCCAAGGCCCCAGTGGCGCAGATGTCAACAATCCAAGGTTGAGGGGGAAGCAACCGGCCGGGGTGCGCGGCGTCTATCTTCCAACCTATCTTTGACAACCAAGCCCAGCGAACCATGCAACGTCTTTTCGCTTCCCTCATTTTCTGCGGTGCGGCTTTGTTCACCATCGCACAGAACCGCGACGTGACGGTGACCGACACCGATGCGATGCGCGCCAGCGCTACTGAACACACCGGTCTTGTCGACAAGACCGTGACCTTGGACGCGGACCAGAAGGCCAAGGTCCATGAGATCTATATGAACTACGAGCGCCAGTTGGAGGGCATGAACCAGCGGTTCCAGAAGGCTGGTATGAGCAAGGAGGAGCGCGAAGTGGAACTGGGACCTCGTTGGGCCGCTATGGAGCAAACCGTGGATGAACAGCTCGCCGCCGTGCTGAACAATGACCAGATGGGAAAATGGCGCGAAGCTAGGAAGTGACCTTTTGAACGATCACATCGAACGCCTCGGGTAACCCGGGGCGTTCGTTTTTTGGATCAGGTACCGGTAGTCCGGCGTTGTGGTAGGAGTATGCTGGGAGATACCAGGATAAGTCCATCGGCAGCCCGACAACCGTCAACAAACAACCGGGCTTCAGCCCACCGCCGTCTTGAACTCGCTCGTCGTGTGGAACTCGATCGCCGGGTAGTTGCGGCGCTCCAGGTCCAGCATATAGGCCGAAGGGGCCATGAACACCGGGTTCCCATCTTTATCCTGTAGGATCTGCAGACCCTTCACGCGGATGAACTCCTCCAAGGCGGCCGGATCATCGCTCGTGAGCCAGCAGGCCTTGTGCGCCTGTATGCTCTGGAATTCGCACACCGCGCCGTATTCGTGTTCCAACCGGTAGCGGATCACATCGAACTGCAGTTCGCCCACGCAGCCCACGACCTTTTTGCTGCCCAAGGGCTGGGTGAACAATTGGGCCACGCCCTCGTCCGTGAGCTGCCGGATCCCCTTCTCCAGCTGCTTGCTGCGCATGGGGTCTTTGTTGATCAGTTCGCGGAACAGTTCGGGCGAGAAGGCCGGGATGCCCCGGAAGTTGAAGTTGGCGCCCTCGGTGAGGGTGTCGCCGATCTTGAAGGTGCCGGTGTCGAACAGACCGATCACGTCCCCGGGCCAGGCTTCTTCCACGATGGTCTTCTGCGCCGCCAAAAAGGTGGTGGGCGTGGAGAAGCGCACCTGCTTCCCGAGGCGCACATGATGGTAGTACGTGTTGCGGTGGAACTCGCCCGAGCACACACGCAGGAAAGCGATGCGGTCCCGGTGGTTCGGGTCCAGGTTCGCGTGGATCTTGAAGATGAAGCCGCTGAAGTCCTTGTTCTCAGGTGATATCGGTCCTTGGTCGGTCGGCCTTGGGGAAGGAGTGGGGGCGATGCGCACGAAGGTGTCCAGCACCTCCTTTACACCGAAGTTGTTGAACGCGCTGCCGAAGAACACCGGGGCCACCTTGCCTGCACGGTACTTCGCGATGTCCAATTCGCCGTACACCCCGTTCACCAGTTCCACTTCTTCGCGCAGCAGGTTCGCCGCGTCTTCGCCCACCTCCTGATCAAGGCGCGGGTCCTTCAGGTCGGTGATGCTCACGCTCTGCGCCTCCACCTTCGTCTTGATGGATTCGAAGAGCTTCAGGTCGCCGTCGTACATGTCGTACACGCCCTTGAAGGTCGCGCCGATGCCGATGGGCCAGCTCAGTGGCCGCACCTTGATCGAGAGCTTCGATTCCAGTTCGTCCAGCAGGTCGAAGGTGTCCCGGCCCTCCAGGTCCATCTTGTTGATGAACACGATCACCGGCGTATCGCGCATGCGGCATACCTCCATCAGCCGTTCGGTCTGCGCTTCCACGCCCTTTACGCAATCCACCACGAGCACTACGCTGTCCACGGCGGTGAGGGTGCGGTAGGTGTCCTCGGCGAAGTCCTTGTGGCCGGGCGTGTCCAGCAGGTTGATCAGCATGCCCGCATACTCGAAGGTCATCACCGAGGTGCTTACGCTGATGCCGCGCTGCCGCTCGATCTCCATGAAGTCGCTCGTGGCCCCCTTGCGGATCTTGTTGCTCTTCACCGCGCCAGCCGTCTGGATGGCACCACCGTACAGCAGGAATTTTTCCGTGAGCGTGGTCTTGCCCGCGTCCGGGTGACTGATGATGGCGAAGGTGCGCCGGCGAGCGATCTCGTCGTGGAGGGACATGGCGAAAGGAGCGCGAATGTAGAAGACCTGTGATGACGCGGCTTCGCGACGTATCGGAACACGTCCGACCACGATCGATCGTTCAAAACCTCCCGGCCTCACCACCGATCACCATTGGTCGTGCCCCGCACATTTGGGCAACACTGTTCCTTGATCGGATGAAGAAGAAAGACCGGAAGATCTTCGT
>CAZYPC010000108.1:0-15069 GCA_964649165.1 uncultured Chryseobacterium sp. | reverse complement strand
CGATCCGCATCGCACATGGATGATGATGCTCTTTCTCTCGCCGATGGGTGCGAACCGCACGCGGGAACGTCGGGAAGCGGTTCGGGCCACCCGCTCAGCAGAAGTCGCTGAGGAGGCCCTGGCGCTCTAGAAAAAACAACGGGCGCGGTGGCGCTCCGGGTCAGACCAGATTGAGCCGCTTGGCCAGCTCGTCCTTGTAACTGCCGCCGATCGGGATGATCTTCTTGTCGTTCTCCAGGATCAGGTTGGGCTGCTCGATGGCCACGATCTTGTCAATGCGGACGATGAAGGAGCGATGCACGCGGAGGAACTCGGCCTCCGGCAGTTTCGCTTCGATGTCCTTCATGGTGCTGTGGATCGTGTAGCGGGTGTTCAACGTGTTGATCACCACATAGTCCTTGAGCGCTTCGATGAAGTAGATATCGCTGGTGCGCAGCTTCACCAGGCGGCTGTTGCTCTTGACGAACAACAGGTCCTTGCCAGCGCTCTGTCCTTCCACCAGGTTGAAGAGCAGGTCGCGCTCCTTGAGTACCTCCGCCTCCTTCTTGTGCTTGTAGAGCGCCATCTCGATCGACGTATGGATGTCGATCTCCTTGAACGGCTTGATGATGTAGCCGTAGGGCTGGGTCACCTTGGCCTTGTTCAGGGTACTCTCGTCGGCGTAGGCGGTGAGGAAGATCACCGGAATGTTCGTTTCCGCGCGGATCTGCGTGGCGGCCTCAATGCCGTTCATCTCCCCCTTGAGCATGATGTCCATGAGGATGATGTCGGGCATGGTCTCCACGGCGAGCTTCACGGCCTGATCGCCGCTGCTGGCCGCCCCGACCACGTTGTAACCGAGTTTTTTCAGGCTGTGCTGGATGTCCTTGCTCACGATGCTCTCATCTTCCACCACCAGGACGTTCGTCTGCGCCATTGCTGTGCTGCTTATGCGTTCTTGTTGAAACCGGTTCGACCAAAAGTAAGGAAATAGGCCACCCCACTACGGTCGTCGGATGGCCTCCTACGTTCGATGCGGCCATCAAGTTGCCCGATGAGTGTCTCAACGAGCTGCAAACCGAGATTGGCGTCCCGCTCCTGGTCGAAGTCGTCCGGGAGTCCCGGACCGTCATCCGCGATGGTGATCTCCACCTGGTCGCCTACCGCCCTCAGGCTGATGTGGATGCGGCCGGCGGCCCCGCCAGGGAAGGCGTGCTTCAAGGAATTACTGATGAGCTCATTGAGGATGAGGCCGCACGGAATGGCTTGGTCCAGGACCAGTTCCACGGGCTGCAGGTCCTTCTCCAGTTCCACCTTCCCGCTGAGGCTGTAGCTCATCATCAGGTTCCGGGTCAGGCCATCGATGTAGGTGGCCAGGTCCACGTGGCTGAAATTCTTGGTCTGGTAGAGGCTCTCGTGGATGAAGGACATGCTGCGAATGCGGTCCTGGCTGTCCCGCAACAACTCCAAGGCGCGCGGGTGGTCGTCCACGTACTGCTTCTGCAGGTTGAAGATGCTGGAGATGATCTGCAGGTTGTTCTTCACGCGGTGGTGGACCTCCTTCAGCAGCACCTCCTTCTCGTGCAAACTGTCGAGGAGTTTCCGCTGGCTCTCCTTCTTGTCGGTGATACCGAAGGCCTGGCAGCTGATCTCCACCACCTCGCCATCAACGGTGATGGGGTTCAGGAAGTTCTCCACCCATAGCGATCGGCCCTTGTGGTTCTTCAGTTCCACTTCGAACTGCTGTGGCTTGCCCTTCAGTGCGGCGGCGAACCGGTCCACCACGGGTTGGTAGCGCCTGTCCGCCACGCGATCCGTAAGCATCCGGATGAAGTCGTCGCCGAGCTTGAACGACACGCCCATGGCGCGCTCGTTGCTGAACACGAAATGCTCGTTCATGGAGGTGATCCGGAAGTCGTGGTCCAGCGTCCAGATCATCATGTTGGCGCTGTTCTCGAAGATGGCCTTGAGGCGCGCCGCCTGCTCCCGCACCAGGTCCTCCGCCTCCTTCTGCTCGGTGATCTCGTGACCGATACCGAAGACCTCCTCCACCGAGCCATCCGCTTCGAACACGGGGCTCAGGAAGATCTCGTTGCACACGCGCTCACCCCTCACATCCCTCACGTCCGTTTCGAAACGCAGCGCCTTGCCGCTGAACGCCTCGGCGTATTTCGATTCCCAGAATGCGTGGTATTCCTCACTGGCGAAACGTTTGCGTGGTTGCTGAGGGTCCGTATTGAGCTCGGGTCGCGTTCCGTACAGCCGCTCGATCATGTCGCCATAGCCGCGGTTGAAGCTGGTGATGGCGATGCGCTTGTCCACCGTCCAGAACATATGCTCACTGCTCTCGAACAGTGCGCGTTGTTTGGCCTCGTGCTCCTGGACTTCTTCGCGCGCGGCCTGCTCCCCGGAGATGTCGCGGAAGATGCTCCTCGTGGCCACCGGCTGGCCATCCACGACCCGTACGGTGCTGTTGCCCTGCACATACACCGTATGGCCATCCTTTGCCTTGAAACGGGTGGTAATGGGCCCGGGGCTTTCCCCGGCGAGCAACCGGCCTCTCCACACGATGTAACGCTCCAGTTCTTCGGGATGCACCACGTTCTCGAGCCTCAAAGCAGGAAGTTCCTCCTTCGTGAATCCGAGGGTGGTGCACCAGGTGTCGTTGACGTACTGGAAAGCCCCCTCAGCGTCCACGCTCTGGATCAGGTCAGTGGCGTTCTCGAACAGGTCCCGGTAGCGCTCCTCGCTCGCCCGCAACGCTTCCTGATCGCGCTTGCTCTGGGTGATGTCCCGGCTCACACCCATGCTTCCGAGCAGCTTTCCGTCCTCGTCGTACAGGCGGCTGCTGGCGAGGAACGACGTGAACGTGCGGCCATCCCGCGTCACGTTCACTACCTCCCCGGCAAAGGCGCCATGCATGTTCATTTCGCGCTGCACGCGGGCGAATTCGTCATCATCGGCATAGAGCATCGCCGTACGCTGGCCCATGACCTCATCGGCCTCATACCCGAATTTGATGACCGCTGCGGGGTTGAATTCGGTGATCCGGCCCTGCTGGTCCACGGCGATGATGGTATCGAGTGAACTGTCCACAAGGCTTCGTGCGAAGCGACGGCTCTGTCGTAGCGCTTCCTGTGTGCGCCGATGCTCGGCGATCTCGTGGCGGAGGATCTCGTTCACCTCTTCGGCGATCCGCGCGCGGCTCCGCTCATGCACGAGTGAACGATGCAGGCCGACATCCTGCAGGGTGACCTGAGCGGCCGAATGCCCTTCATGCGTCAAGGCCGATGCGCTGAACAGCATGTCCCGCCAGGTATCTCCCCCCGCCGCGATGCGCGCATCACAGATCCCGGATGCCGAACTCGGGGACAACTGTTCGATCGCTTCCTGGACCATCTGGCGGTCCTCCGGGTGAACACGTTCCAGGAACGGGGCACCAAGCCACTGATGGTCGGGCGCGATCGCTTCGGCTGACGGATTCGCGTAAAGCACCCGGTCATCACGGACGATGAGGACACCGTCGCGCACACGGTCCATCAGCTGTCGGTAGTTGTTCAACAAGGCGCGTTGCTCCAGCTCGGCTTGGCGCATGGCCGTGATGTCTATCACCGTTCCATCGATCGTCGCAGGTCGATCCGGCGGTTCGTTGATCGATACGTTCTCCAGCACATGCACATGGTGTCCCCTGGCATGTCTCAGGACGGTCTCGTAGTTCACCAATTGCTTGCGCACCTTCAGGTCGGTGATAAAGCGCTCACGGTCACCGGCGTCCACGTAGAGGTCTTCAACACCGACCTTCATCAACGCCTCGCGGTCCTTGTAGCCCAGCATGCGCGCCATCGCGTCATTGCATTCCACGAAGCGGCCTTGCACGGTGGAGCGGAACACGCCGGCCAGGTTCTTCCGCACCAGGTCGTCATAGCGCTGCTTCAGCTCCAGATAGGCGCTGGCGAGTTCGGCGCCCTCGCTGGCGAGCACGTCGGGGTTGGATCCTTCGGCCACGGGGTGAACTTACAGCGCGTGGTGGAGCGGCGCATCACTCCTCGCTGCCGCCAGGCTCGTAAGGCGGGGGCAGCTTGGCGTCGTCCAGTTTCATCTCCGCACCAGCGCGATAGCGGATGGTGATGATCAAGCGACCGACATCATCGTAATGGTTGAAGTCGCCCTCGGCAAGCCCGGCCACATACTTGCCTTCCATCTTGAGCTCACCGTTCGGCCACCACCATCGGTGCTTTCCCGCAGGCTCTCCGTTGTTGAACTTGCCTACGAAGTTGCGTTTGCCGTTCTCATAGGTGTGCACCCATTCCCCGTCTTTCAGTCCATCCTTGTAGGCTCCCACCTCTTTGTGGTCACCCACGTGGTACACCCATTGGCCATCCTTCAGGCCATCGATGTATTCCCCCTGGGTGATCACCTGACCGGTGGTGTCGTATTCCTCGGAGGCACCATCCTCCTTGCCCTTGCGATAGTGCTCTTCGCGATGTCGACCACCACCCGTGAAGAACCAGACCCACTCGCCCTGCGGGAGCCCGTTCACGTAGGTGCCCTTCTGTTCCACTTCCCCTGTCCGGTGATAAAAGGTCCAAGGACCGTCCTTCTTGCCGTCCTTGTACTCTCCCTCCGCCCGCTTCTCGCCCGTGCCGTAGTACTCGATCCAATGGCCTTGTAGAGCCCCTACATCGCTCACGGCACCCTCGCTCATCTTCTGGTCTCCTTGGTAGATGGCGGCGGTGGTCGGCTTGCCGGCATCATCGAAGTTCCTGAACAGCCCTTCTTTCTTGCCGTCCTTGGAGTAGCTGCCGATGGTGGCGACCTTTCCTGAGCTGTGGTAGGTGTTCTTGATGGCCAGCAATTTCACCTCCTCGGCATCCTTCTGCACTTCGTCCCGATCGTACTTCTCCATGGTCTTCAGGGTGCCGTTCACATCGTACTCCTTGAAGATGCCCTGCCGCTTGTCGTCCACGAACTTGCCCTCCCACTTGGTGCGACCGTTCGGCCAGTACTCGCGCCAGAAGCCCTGGCGCCAACCCCTGTCGTCGTAGCGGTTCAGAACGTCCTTGGAACGCAGCAGACCTGCCCGGTATTCGTAGATGGTGATGATGCGCCCATCCTGCTCGTACTCATAGGCCTTGCCCTCCTCCTTGCCGTCTTTGAACGGGACCACTTCATGCACCTTGCCATCCGGATAGAAGGTGCGGGTGTTCCCGTTCTTCGCGTCCGCCGCATAGAGTTCCTCGCTCAGCAGTTCACCGCTCTCACCGAATTTGCGCGTGGCTCCGTCCTTCTGGCCGGCCAGGTAGGTGATCTCGGTCGTCAGTCGACCCTCCGGGTCATAGAACTTCCATGTGCTGTCCAACTGCGTGGCGGTGCGGTTGCCTTCGCTCTTGAGCACCCCGTTCTCGTAATAGCTCTTCCAGTAGCCTTCGGGCTTTCCGTTCACCAGAAAGCCCTCGCTGCTCACCTGCCCGTTCGCGTACCGGTACTGCGTAAAGCCATCCTCCCCACCCTGGCCCCAGCACATGCCCATCGAACAGATGAACACACAGAGTATTTGTATTCTGATGTTATTCAAGAATTGTGATGATGTAGTATGGGCTGTTCGATCGGTTGATGATCGGCAGGCCGCGTACTTGACTTTCCGGGTTTTCAAAAGTAGTCCACTGACTGTCCACTGCCGTTGGCCTTGATGGGAGCTGGCATGTCCTGCGCCAGCAAAGGTCAGCGCTGCATGATGAACGATCGTTGGATCCCCTGGCGTGTGCCGATCGTTGGATCTTTGGGCAGGCTTTCGCTCCTCTGGATCGTGTGTTCACCGTTCAGCGAAACACAGCAACTCGGTTTGTGGGAGCGGAAGGAAAGATCAAGGGCTGTGGACGGATCGTTGATCACCGGAAAGTTGCTGGCGGTTCTCCACAACACGAACGATCGATCAACGATCGGGCTGTTGAAGGACACATCGCTTCTACCTTTGATGCACCGAGCAGGTCCGTATCTCCTGACGGTCAACGCATGCACATCAGTATCGGCAGTGATCACGCCGGATTCGACCTGAAACATCGGGTAAAGGACCACTTGAAGGCCCTTGGCCATGAAGTGATGGACCACGGCACACACACACGGGAAAGTGCGGACTATCCGGACTTCGCCCATGCGGTGGCCGAAGCGGTGACCTCGGGCAGGAGCCCGTTGGGCATCGTGATCTGCGGCAGCGCCAACGGCGTGAACATCACGGCGAACAAACATCACGGGGTGCGGTCGGCCATCGCCTGGAACGAAGAAGTGGCCCAGCTGGCGCGCGAGCACAACAACGCCAACGTGCTGGCCCTGCCCGCGCGCTTCGTGGATGAGGCCCTTGCCTTGCGGATCGTAGATGCTTTCCTTGCCGCCCACTTCGAAGGCGGCCGGCACCAACGGCGCGTGGAGAAGATCGAAAAGGTGCCGGTACCCGGTACATAACCCGCGTTGATGTTGTTGCGTTCCCTTTGTTGCTCAGCGCTGGTATCATGCGCTCCTGTTCTGGTCTGTGCGCAGGTTGACAGTGTGCGCGTGCGCTATGGGGCCACCATCACGCGGACAGACCTGCGCGAATACCTCGATGTGCTGGCCAGCGATGCGTACGAAGGCCGGGAGACGGGCACCACTGGCCAGAAGATGGCGGCCAGGTATATCCGTGAGCATTTCGCCTCTTTCGGCATTCCCCCGGTGCCCGACGCGGAAGCCAAGGGCTTGCTCAATGGGTATGAACAGCCGTTCCCACTGGAGGTCACCAAACCCGGTGGCCTTTCCCTCATCGTCGATGGGGTTCCCATCGGCTTCATGCAGGATTTCTTCTACCTCAGTGAAAAGCTGCAGCAGGACTATGCCACGGATACCGTCGTCTTCGCGGGGTTCGGCAACCGGGCGGGCGACAAGGACCCGTATGCCGGTGTGAATGCCCGGAACGGGACCGTACTGGTCCTTGAGGACGGAGAGAGTCCGGTGAAGCGCGGGGACCGACCCTCCATGGACCTTTTTCAACAGCTTACGCGCAAGGCGGCCGCTGCCGAAGCCGCAGGCGCCCGCGTGCTGTTGGTGGCCAGCACCAACGCCAGGGCGATGATGGAGCAGTACGCGCACTACATCACCACCCCCCGTATGAAGCTGGTGGATGAGAAGGTGAAAGGCGCTGCGAAGTCCGGTACTCCACAGGTCATCATCGTGGACAAGGCTACGGCGGAGCGCATCCTGAGACGGGGCCGGCTGAGCTGGAAAAAGGCGCTGAAAAGCGCTGGCAGACCGGCACGGGCCATCGCGTGCCCCTTCGCGGTGCGTTATGTCTCCGGCAGGCAGGAACTGCAGGGCGAGAACGTGCTCGGTTACCTGGAGGGGACCGATAAGAAGGACGAACTGGTGGTGATCACGGCGCACTACGACCACATCGGCAAGGACGAGGAGCATGGGGTCTATAACGGTGCGGACGACGACGGCTCTGGTACCGTGGCCGTTATGGAAATGGCGCAGGCCTTCGCGAAGGCGAAAGCCGAAGGGCACGGCCCGCGGCGGAGCGTGCTGTTCATGCCGGTGAGCGGCGAGGAGAAGGGCCTGCTCGGCAGTGAATGGTACAGCGAGCATCCGGTATTCCCACTGGACCGAACGGTGGCCGACCTCAACATCGACATGATCGGTCGGGTCGACTCAACACATATCCTCAGCGCGCCGTATGTGTACATCATCGGCAGCGACCGGCTCAGCACCGATCTCCACCGGATCAACGAGGAGGCCAACGCCAGCTATACCAAGCTGGTCCTGGACAACACCTTCAACAGCGAGAACGACCCCAACCGGTTCTATTACCGCAGCGACCACTACAATTTCGCCAAGCACGGCATCCCGGTGATCTTCTACTTCAACGGCGTGCACGAGGACTACCACCAGCCCGGGGATGAGGTGGAGAAGATCCGGTTCGACCTGCTGGAGCAACGCGCCAGGCTCGTGTTCCACACCGCTTGGGAACTGGCCAACCGCGAGCAGCGCATCGTGGTGGACAAGCCGTTGCCGAAGGAGTAATTGTCCGTTGATGGCTGTCCGTTGTCGGGCTTCCGACCGAGAGCCGACAAGCGTATCCCTGGTGTTGTCCGCCCAGCCGGACAACGGACAACCGAACCCTTAAGCAGCCTTTTTCCCTGCCACCTGCTCAGCCAGCATCTGCTCGATGAAGGCCTTCAGGTTGCGCTTGTAATTCTCGTAGTGCGCGCCTGTTCCTGGGCCATAGAAGCCCGTTCGGATGCGGCGCACCTTGCCCGCGCGGTCTATGAACACGCAGGTGGGATAGCTCATGATGTGGTTCAGGAAGGGCAGCTTGGCCGCGGCCACTTCTTTCCGTGATTCTCCTCCGTACAGCACGTCGTATTTCACCCCCAGACGCTCCTTGAAGTGTTTGAGCGAGGCGACAGCCTGCTGCTTTTCCGGATAGCGCTCGAAGGCGATGGCCACCACATCCAGGCCCTGGTCGTGGTACTCGCGGTACATTTCGGTGAGCAGCACGGTCTCATCGACACAGTTCGGGCACCAGCTACCCATCACCTGTAGCATGCGCACGTGACCGCGGAAACGCTCGTCCATCAGTGACACCGTGTCACCCTTCAGGTCCGGCAGGCGCACATCCACCATCTCGTAGCCTTCTTTCAGGAAGGTGAGCGAGTCAGGGTTGCGCAGGTGGAAGGTCTCGTTGCGCACCGCGTACCAGGGTTCCTGGCTGTGGATGCCGCTGCGGAAGCGGCCGATCAGCGAATCGCCCCGCAAAGCGGCGTGGAAGAGGAAGGCGTGCGAGCCGTCGAAGGCGGAGAGCAGAAGCGAGTCGCCATGGACCACACCGTCCAGGTAACGGTAATCCCCCGTCTCGGTACCGAACGTACCGGTCACGCGGCCGTTCGAACTGGTGAAGATCCCCAGGGCGGGGTAAGCATCGGGTGTGCCCTCGGCGAAATGGCACTCCCAGTTGCCGGTGAGGTCATGATGCGCATCGGGACCCTGTGCGAAGCGCTGGGTGATGCCGGCGCGGGCCGTGAAGGGGATCCGGTAATCAGGTCCCTTCAAGTGGTTGTACCAGTAACCGGTGATCACGCTGTCCGCCGAGGGTTTGCCGCTGAACTCCGAGTCGAACAGGGGCATGCGCACGTGGAACGTATCGGCCGTGATCGTTACATCGTCCACCACGATGGTCTCGTCCCCGTTGTGGACAAGCAGGGTGCGCTTCGAACTGTCGCCTTGCAGGTCGAACAGGAAGGGCAGCACCACGGCCCGGTCATCGGTCCCGGTGCGCACATCGAGCTCCATGCGCCAGGAACCCATGCGCGGGGTGCGGTCGTGCGGCTCCGCCGCGTCCTCCGCACAAGAGGACAGCAACAGCGCGGCGATCGTGAGGTGGGAGAGTAAGGCGCGCATCAAAAGGGCGGCGAATATAGACCCCTCCCCTTTCGTCCCGGGCCCGTGTTGGGCACTTCCTTGGGAGCTTACTACACGTCGAAGCGGATGCCCTGCGCGAGCGGCAGGGACGAGCCGTAGTTGATGGTGTTGGTCTGGCGCCGCATGTAAGCCTTCCAGGCGTCGCTGCCGCTTTCGCGACCGCCGCCGGTCTCCTTCTCCCCACCGAAGGCGCCGCCGATCTCCGCACCGCTGGTGCCGATGTTCACGTTCGCGATACCGCAGTCACTCCCGGCAGCGCTCAGGAAGCGCTCCGCCTCGCGCATGTCGGTGGTCATGATGCTGCTGGAGAGACCTTGTTTCACCCCGTTCTGGATCGCGATCGCATCGGTGACGTCACCGGAGTACTTCAGCAGATAGAGGATGGGCGCGAAGGTCTCCTCCTGCACGATGTGCATGTCGGGCTTCGCTTCAACGATGGCCGGTTTCACATAGCAGCCGCTCTCATAGCCAGGACCGCTGAGCACGCCCCCTTCCACCAACACGCGTCCGCCTTGCCGCCCCGCCGCATCCAGCGCCTGGGAGTAGTGCTGCACCGCAGTGGTGTCGATCAGCGGACCCACATGGTTCTTCTCGTCCAGCGGGTCGCCGATGCGCAGCTGGCCATAGGCGCTCACCAGTTTCTGTTTCAGCGCGTCGTACACGCTTTCATGGATGATCAGGCGGCGCGTGGTGGTGCAGCGCTGGCCTGCGGTACCAACGGCCCCGAAGAGCGCAGCGCGCAGCGCGATGTCCAGGTCCGCCTTCTCCGAAACGATGATGGCATTGTTGCCGCCCAATTCAAGCAGGGCTCGGCCAAGGCGGGCTCCGAGGGCGGCCCCCACGGCCTTGCCCATGCGTGTGCTGCCGGTCGCGCTCACCAACGGAACGCGTGTGTCGTTCGCCATCCACTCGCCCACTTCACGCCCACCGTTGATGATCACGCTCACGCCTTCCGGCACGTTGTTGCGCTTGAACACCTCGGCGGTGATGTGCTGGCAGACCACACTGCACAGAGGGGTTTTCTCGCTCGGCTTCCAGATGCACACGTCGCCGGACACCCAGGCGAGCGCGGTATTCCAGCTCCACACCGCCACCGGGAAGTTGAACGCGGTGATGATCCCCACCAGGCCGAGCGGATGCCATTGCTCGTACATGCGGTGCTCTGGGCGCTCGCTGTGCATGGTCAAGCCGTGCAACTGGCGCGAAAGGCCCACGGCGAAGTCGCAGATGTCGATCATCTCCTGCACCTCGCCCAGACCTTCCTGGTAGCTCTTGCCCATCTCGTAGCTCACCAGTTTGCCCAAGGCTGCCTTGTGCTTGCGTAGTTCTTCACCGATCTGGCGCACCACTTCGCCGCGCTTCGGTGCCGGCCAGGCACGCCAGGCCTCGAAGCCGCTTTGCGCTGCGACGATGGCCTTTTCATATTCGACCTTGGAGGCTCCACGCACCGTGCCGATGAGCGCTCCATCCACGGGGGAATGCGAATGGAGCTTTTCACCCTCTCCCGAGAACCAGGTATTTCCGGTGCTGACGCCGGAGCATTCCAGCGCGATGTTCCACTGCTTCAGTTGATCGGCGAGACGCGAAGGGGCGGTAAGGGTGGGCATGGTCTGTAGGGTACGTTCGACGACCATAAGGGCCGCCAAAAGGGCCGCAAAGGTATCGTCCCTCCGATGTGAGCGAAGTTGGGGGCTCGGATGACAAATGGGGTCAGTTCTCTGCGGGAGGCCGGGCTTTTGGATAAGGAATTGGCCGGATTGAGGCAATCGTCTGGTTATCAACGAATAATGCTCGAAGGAAACGACCTCGTCAAAAGCCCAGAGAGCAATGATCTCCGGGTTCGGATAGGTGAGATAGCAGCGGATACCCCTCCGACGCTCCAGCGGGTCCGGAAGGGCCTTCTCGAGCTCAGTCCTTTTCGGCCAGATAAAGTGTGCTGCTCGTTGGGCGCCATGTGGCGGCCGCGACCGCATTGGATGCGAGCCCGATGAGGGTGCCTTTCAGCAGGGAGGCGAACGACCCGGCGCCCCGGTGCTTCTCGCTGAGCATGGAAACGTAGGGTGCATCGAACCACATGCTGTTGGTCGAGCGCAGAGAGAACCCGTGCTCGGGCAGCAGTCGCTTCAGGTCCGAGCGGCGGAAGTGGCTCAAATGCCGGGGGACATCATAGGCGGCCCAGTCGGCTCCATAGTGCTGCGCATCCCAGCTCTCGCGGTCCGGCACGGCAACGAGCAGCAGGCCACCGGGTGCCAGGCGGGCATGGAGCTTTTTCAAGGTGTCGCGCACATCGTGGACATGCTCCAGCACATGCCACAGGGTGATGATGTTGAACTGCTCGAGGGCGGGGATATGCTCAAGGCTGGGAAGCACTTCCAAGGAGTGGTTGGCGATGGCCTGCTCCCGGGCGCTCACGCCCGGCTCCACCCCGGTGGTCAGATATCCCCGGCTTTTCAAGTAGCTCAGGAATTCACCCGTTCCGCAACCCATGTCCAGCACACGCCCGTTGGTTTTGTAGCGGGCGACCAGGCGGTGCTTCCCCCGGATGGCCCGGCGACGGACCAACTGATAGATCCGGTCCTGTAGATCAGCCTTCGTATTGGTGTGCGAGATGTATTCCGGTGAGTCGTAGTACCGCCCGATATGTGCCCGGTCCGGCCGGGGATTGGTGACGCAGAACCCGCAGGCGGAACACACGGTGAGGGGGAAGACGCCCTGGCTGACGGTGTGGTCTTTCGGGCTCAGGAATGGGCGCCACTCTCCCCCTCCACAGACGGGGCAATTCGCAAGGGGTTCGAGGTACGGTTGTTCCACGTGGAACGATCTCTGGGGAATGGGCCGCAAGGATAAGGGCAGGCGCGTTTGGACCGGTGACCTTCGTCCGGGATGTTCGGTTTGTTCCGTCTCGGCGGGCGCTTCCGGGGATTCGCACTTTGGAAGGGACGCTTGGATACGCGTTCCACGTGGAACGATCCCGGGTCACTTGGCGCGGTACGTATACGGGTGTCGGCGTTGCTTGGTGCTGTGCTGGGAAATACCGTGAGGGCGCGAAGGGCTCTTCTCGGGGGAGTTGTGGAGGGCTCGGTGGTGAGGTGTTGGCACGTGAGCAGGGGCCGGTCGTGGCGTTGATCGCCGGGCGCATTTGCTGGTGCTGATCGGGTGATCTCGTACGTCCGGTGGCGTTTCTTTCTGAGCTGGGCGGTCTGGTCGGTGGACTCGCTGGTTGGGTGGTGGTCCTCATTCTTGGTCGAGCGATCCCATCCGTGGGCGTCTATCGCGATCGGGTTGTTGCCTCCCTGGATGGCGAAGGTGGTTTTAGGCATGGCGAGAGGGGGCCTCCTGTGTGTTCTTGCTGGGGGTATTTTCGTTCCACGTGGAACGATCTGTCATCCTCCAGAACGGCGAGCCAGGAGAGCGGCCCAGTGTCGCTGCTGGGGGCTGCTTTCGCTTCATGAGCGAATGAGTGCAGTTGGGGTTCGTCCATGGAGTTCTCCGTTCCACGTGGAACGATCCGGACCAGCAGCGCATCGAGCGCCCGTTGGTCTGTTGGTGGAGGGGCGACCCGTTCAGTGGGCTGGTCGGTTATGAGCCGCGTCCGCCGTCCGCGGTGGGTGCCTTTGTAATGGCCCCTACCCCATTCTGTTTCTGTGGGCAGCACCTCCCCTCGGCCGTGGTTGGCCTGGTCGGCGCTTTGGCTGGAACTGGGGGAAGGCGCTCAGCGCCCGAGGTAGACCATGAGCACGCTCAGGTCCGCCGGGGATACCCCGCTGATGCGCGAGGCTTGCCCCAGTGTGCGGGGACGAATGTGCGCGAGCTTCTGCCGCGCTTCGATGGAGAGGGAGGTCAGTCGGCCGTAGGCCATGTCCTCCGCCAAGGGGATGTCTTCAAGCTTCCGGAGCTTCTCTGCAGCGGTGCGCTCCTTGGCAATGTAGCCGTCGTATTTCGCGCCGATCTCCACTTGCTCCACCACCTCCTCGCGTAGGTCCCCGAAGGACGTGCTGAGTTCGGTGAGCTTCGGTGATAGCGACTCCAGGTCGGCATAGGTGAGCTGGGGGCGCAGGAGCAGGCTGTGGAGTTTAACGCGCTGCCGGATGGACTCTGTTCCACGTGGAACGATCACCGGATTGGCAAGTTCCGGAGCCACGCTTTCGTCGGCCAGTGCGGCGAGCAATTCTTTCACGTAGCCCTCCTTCTCCCCTACCCTGCGCATGCGGTCGTCCCTTGCCAGGCCGATGGCGTGCGCACGAGGTGTAAGCCGCAGGTCCGCATTGTCCTGGCGAAGCAGGATGCGGTATTCGGCACGGCTGGTGAACATGCGGTAGGGCTCCTCCGTGCCCTTGGTGATGAGGTCGTCGATGAGCACGCCGATGTAGGCCTCGTCCCGACCTAGGATGAACGGCGCATGTCCGTTCAGTTTCTGGTGCGCGTTGATGCCGGCCATCAGCCCTTGGCAAGCAGCCTCTTCGTAACCGGTCGTGCCGTTGATCTGGCCGGCGAAGTACAGGCCATCCACCAGCTTGGTCTCCAACGTGTGCTTCAGCTGGGTCGGGGGGAAGTAGTCGTACTCCACCGCATAGCCCGGACGGAACATCCGCGCGTTGGCGAAGCCGGGCAACAGGCGCAGGGCCTTGGTCTGCACATCCTCGGGCAGGCTGGTGCTGAAGCCGTTGATGTAGGTCTCTACCGTGTCCCAGCCCTCGGGTTCCACGAAGATCTGGTGGCGTTCCTTGTCCGCGAACCGGTCGATCTTGTCTTCGATGCTCGGGCAGTAGCGCGGCCCCCGTCCTTGGATGCGACCATTGAACATGGGGCTTCGGTCGAATCCGGTCCGCAAGGTGTCGTGGACCTCGGCGCTGGTCCAGGTGATCCAGCAGCTCAGCTGGCGGGGTGGGGGAGTGGTGCTGGGCAGGTAGCTGAACTTGCCGGGGCGTTCATCGCCCGGCTGTTCTTCCAGCAGGCTGTAGTCGATGCTGCGGCCATCCACCCGGGGAGGCGTGCCGGTTTTCATTCGGCCGGCTTCGAACCCCAGTTCCACGAGCTGTTCAGTGATGCCGTGGCTGGCCTTTTCTCCGGCGCGGCCGCCCCCGAGTTGACGCTCGCCGATGTGCATCACCCCGTTCATGAAGGTGCCGCTGGTGAGCACCACCGACCGGCAGGAAATGGTGCTGCCCAATCCCGTGCGCACACCGCACACCTCGGGTCGACCGTCCGCTCCGGTGCGCAGCACGAGGGACGTCACCATGTCCTGCATGAAGTGTACGTTCGGCGTGTGCTCCAACAGGCGCCGCCATTCCCGGGCGAAGAGGTCGCGGTCGTTCTGCGTGCGCGGACTCCACATCGCCGGACCCTTGCTGCGGTTCAGCATGCGGAACTGCACCATGCTGCGGTCGCTCACGATGCCGCTGTAGCCGCCAAGCGCGTCGATCTCGCGCACGATCTGCCCTTTGGCCACGCCGCCCATGGCGGGGTTGCAGCTCATCTGGCCGATGACGCCCATGTTCATGGTGATGAGCAGCACGCGGCTGCCCAGGTTGGCTGCTGCTGCTGCTGCCTCGTTGCCGGCATGGCCGGCACCGACCACGATCACATCATATTCCTCGGAGGCGTTCATCGGTGGGTTCCACGTGGAACAAGCGGGGTAGGGGG
>CAZYPC010000107.1:0-15396 GCA_964649165.1 uncultured Chryseobacterium sp. | reverse complement strand
GCCCACTGTGCATGGCCTAGACCACTTCAGGTATTTTTGAGATGGCTTCTAGTGAATCCAAGTACCGGAGTCCATTGAAGTCGATCTCGTCGCTCGTAAGGTTTTCAGAGTAGCTGATCGAATCCAAGAGAGCAATGTCCGGATGTAAAGTGTCCAATACACCGTTCGCATCTACGATGCCGGGTATCAAGCTGTTGAGCATGGTGCGCTCGTTGGTGTCAGGAAGGAAGACCTGACCGGTCGCGGTTGGTGCGAACGATGAAAGTAGGCCCGTGAAGGCCGGCAATAGGAGTGAACGGAGACGGGTCATGAGAGATCGTTTGAGGCTGGGAGTGAAAGGTAGTTCGGCCATTCGAAGACGGAAGCAACGATGCTAGGCGCTGTCTGCGCTCTTCATTCACCACCTTTGCGCCCCATGTCCGGTTCCCCGAATTTCATCGACCACATCCGCATCGAGGCCCGCAGCGGCAAGGGCGGCGCGGGCAGCAAGCACTTGCGCCGCGAGAAGTACATGCCCAAGGGCGGCCCCGATGGCGGTGATGGTGGCCGTGGCGGCAACGTGATCCTGCGCGGCAACAGCCAGCTCTGGACCCTGCTGCACCTGCGCTATACCAAGCACGTGATCGCCAGCGATGGTGAGGTCGGTGCAGGCAACCAGTGCAGCGGCAAGAGCGGCAAGGACGTGGTGATCGAAGTGCCGCTGGGCACGGTGGCGAAGGATGATGAGACCGATGAGGTGCTCTTCGACATCACGGAGGACGGGCAGGAGATCGTGCTGCTGGAGGGCGGCCGCGGGGGTCTGGGCAATCAGCATTTCCACTCTTCGACTTTCCAAACGCCCCGGTTCGCGCAGCCCGGTGAGCCCGGCCAACAGAAGTGGTTCAAGCTGGAACTGAAAGTGCTCGCCGATGTCGGGCTTGTTGGCTTCCCGAACGCGGGGAAGAGCACGTTGCTGGCCAGCATCAGTGCAGCCAAGCCGAAGATCGCCGACTATCCGTTCACCACGTTGGTGCCCAACATCGGCATCGTGCCGTACCGCGACAACAAGAGCTTCGTGATGGCCGACATCCCCGGTATCATCGAAGGAGCCAGCGAAGGGAAGGGGCTCGGCCTCCGGTTCCTGCGCCACATCGAACGGAACAGCGTGTTGCTTTTCATGATCCCCTGCGACAGCGCGGACATCAAGAAGGACTTCAAGATCCTGCGCAACGAACTCGAACAGTACAGCCCCGAGCTCCTGCACAAGGACATCGTGCTGGCCATCACCAAGTGCGATATGCTCGACGCCGAGCTCACCAAGGCGATCAAGAAGGACCTGCCCAAGAATGTGGATTGCGTGCTGATAAGCTCCGTGGCCAACCAGGGCCTGGACAAGCTCAAGGACGCGCTGTGGAAGAAGCTCCATGGGTGAGGTACGCTGACGCTGTTGTTCAGTTGAAGAGCTAGAGAGTTGTACGGACTTCAACTCTCCAACTCTCTAACTCTTCAACTGCGCAGATCCCACGAACCAGCGACATTCGTCCTCGTCATGCCCTGGACCACCGCCATCCTCGATGCCGACCGCTCGGCGTTCCTGGCGATCAACGGGGCGCATTCACCTGCGGCGGACAGTTTCTTCTGGTACGTCAGTGATCCGCGGGTCTGGATCCCTGTGTACGCCTTTTTTCTGGTACTGATCAAGCTGCGCTGGGGCTGGCGCGGGCTGTGGTGGTCGCTCCCGGTGATCGCGTTGATGATCCTGCTGACGGACACGGGCTCGGTCATCCTGTTCAAGAACACCGTGCAGCGGCTTCGCCCCAGCCACGCGGCGGATCTTGAAGGCCTGATCCACCTGGTCAGCAACAGCGATGGGGAGCTCTACATGGGCGGCCTCTACGGGTTCGTTTCCTCCCATGCGGCGAACCACTTCGGCATCGCCGCGTTCATGACCGGCATCCTTCTCCGCCGCCCGCACTGGACGCTCTGGGCGCTCATGGGCTGGGCCGCGCTCATCGCCTACAGCCGCGTGTACCTCGGTGTCCACTATCCGGGAGATGTCATCGTCGGTGCCGTTTACGGGGCGTTTATCGGCTGGCTCGCCTTCCGCGTGTTCCTTTACTTGCACGAACGGAACGCACAAGCATGAACCTCTGGTTGGCGGTTTTCCTCGGTGGCGGTGCGGGCAGCATCGTGCGCTTCGCGATCAGCCGGTTCTTTGCGCATATCGAAGCGAAGGGCGCCTTCCCGTGGGCCACGCTTTCGGCGAATCTGCTCGCCACCGCGCTCCTCGCCTGGCTCATCATGCGTTTCGAGGTACACCTGCCCGGCAAGGAACACTGGCGGGCTCTGCTGGCCATCGGCTTCTGCGGCGGTTTCAGCACGCTCAGCACCTTCAGCCATGAGAACTTCCAGCTCATCCGCGATGGGCTCTTCGGCTTGGCCATGCTGAACATCGTGATCAGCGTTTCCGTCGGCATCCTGTTGTTCTACCTCTTCGCACGTTCAGCATGACATCCTCCACCAGATCATTTCCGCGACCCCGGCACAAGGCCGGGGTGACAAACTCTGAGGAGCGTGATCGCGCGCCAAGGGCGCGCGATCACGCTCCCTACAATTCTGTCACGCCGGGCTTGACCCGGCACTGCGGAATGCTGTGGGCCTGGATGTGCTGTGCATGCGGCATGTCCGCGCTTCAGGTTGACGCCCAGACCAAGCAGTTGCCCGTACCAGTACCGCGCGCTCAGCTGACGAGGACACCTTCCTGGGCAACGCCGCCGAAACTGGTCGTGGGCATCGTGGTCGATCAGATGCGACCGGACTACATCTACCGCTACTGGGACAACTTCGGCGACGGCGGGTTCAAGCGGCTCATCGGCGAGGGCGCCTTCCTGCGCGATGCGCACTACACCTACATCCCGACCGTTACCGGACCGGGCCACGCGAGCATCTACACCGGCAGTGTGCCGGCGCACCATGGCATCGTCGCGAACGAGCGCTATGACCGCAAGACACGGAAGCTGATCTACTGCGTGAAGGATACCACCGTCCAAGGCGTGGGCTCGAATACCGCGCAGAGCTCGCCCGAGCAGTTGCTCGCCACCACACTGGCCGACGAGATCGAGCGCTGCACGGACCGCCTGGGCAAGACCATCGGTGTGGCGTTGAAGGACCGCAGCAGTGTGCTCCCGATCGGCCGTACCGGTGATGCTGCGTATTGGTTCAGCGGTGGCGCTTTCGCAACCAGCACATGGTATATGAAGGAATTGCCGAAGTGGGTGAGCGATTTCAACGCATTGAAACTCGCCGATAAGTACATGGATCGGATATGGGAGCCGTTGCTGCCCATCGAGAAATACCATCAGGTGTTGCCGGACCAGAATCCCTACGAGCAGCCGCTTGCACCGGGGGCGACGTCATCCTTTCCCTACAACCTCCAGGAATTATCGAAAGGTCTTCCAGCAGGTCTCGGGCTCATCGCATCGACCCCTTGGGGCAATACGCTCACCACGGACATGGCGCTCGCGGCATTGCATGGGGAAGCCATGGGCCAGGACAACATCACCGACCTGCTCGCCATCAGCTACAGCAGTACCGATGTCCTCGGCCACAAGATGGGGCCACGCGCGCTGGAGATCGAGGATATGTATATCCGGTTGGACCAGGAACTCGCCCGGCTGCTCACGGAACTCGACAGATCAGTGGGAGCGGGGAAGTACACCCTGTTCCTCACGGCCGATCATGGCGTTATCGATGTGCCGGCGTACTTGAAGGATCTGAAGGGGAGTGCCGGGTATGTGGACCCAAAGGAGTTCGAGCGTCGCGTACAAGAGGCCACGCTCGCCCAGGTGAGCGGGGGGACCATTCTGATCGATACCATCATGGATGGGCAGGTGTTCATGCGCGGAAACACGGAGATGGTCGCCCATCTCATGCGCGCTTTTCCCGAGATCCAAAGCGTATTGGTCGCCGAGAAGGGAACGGAGCGCATGCCCCCTGATGGATTGGACCTGCTGGTCATCAACGGCTTCATGCCCCAACGCTGCGGTGACATCCTCTACACACTGAAGCCCGGCTACTTCGAAGCGGAGGGCACCTACGTGGGCAAAGGCACCACGCACGGCAGCGGCTGGAACTATGACACGCATGTACCGGTCCTGCTCTTCGGGCAGGGGGTCGTGCATGGCGAGGTGGTGCGCAAGACAGCCGTGGCGGACATCGTTCCCACCGTGTGCATGATCGTCGGTTGCGCCTTGCCCGATGCCGCCGTGGGGCAGCCGGTCCCTGAGGTGATCGCGCGCTGAGATCTTCACCGGACGCTGTTCACACTTCCGTTCCCCGGGCCGACCGGGCCTTCCGACAGCCGGGTAGTTTTCGGCATGGCCAAACAGGACCCGGACATCTTCAACCCGCACTTCCATCTGGAGGAAGCGGGTGGCATCCTTGTACTGCTGCTCGGCAACTCGGCACCCGTCGACGAGGTGGTGATGAAGGACATCCTTCGTGCCATCCACCGGCTGGACCCCGTGGGTGGCATGCCCATCCTGGTGCAACAGGACGAGCTGGTCCGTATGAGCCCCGAGGCCAAGACCTTCCTGGCACGCACCTGTAACAACCGCGAGCGGCCCGTTGCCTTCATGGCCTACGACCTGCCGGACCGGATCCAAGGCGACTTCTTCTTGCGCTTCCACAAGCCCAAATTCCCGTTCCGCGTGTTCTCCGTGGCGGAAGAGGCCCAGCAATGGTTCTCCAAGTTCACGAACAACCAGTACGCGGTCCGCTGAGCCCGTAGGCCCTCAAGGCCTGTTGAAAAGAAGGTGCGGATCCTGTTCCGCCAGCGCTGGCGCGACCTTCCGCATCGCTCTAAGTTCGCGGTGCGGCCGCCTTTGCAGCCGAGCCAGCGGTGATGATGCGCGCCATTCTCCTTGCGGTTCTGGTCCTCCCGACCGGTCTGGCGCACGCACAACGGGGTTTGGACCTGCGCGCCGAAGGGGATGCTGGCACCGTGATGGTCCGTGGCTACGCCGGGGCAGGAGCCACCGAACCGGCGCTCCAGGCGATCTGGCGGTTTCCTGCGGATTCCCCAGCCACCTTTTCGTATCAACGGCTCTCAGCATCGGCAGGCGATCACGCCTTGATGCTGCGGCCCCTTCTCCTGGCGGGCATCGAGCAATATCTCGATCAGCGCATCCACTTCGCGCACAAGGGCGTGATCAGCGACGCCAGTGATGAGCGCATGCTTGCGGACCTGAACGCCATGGCCGCCTCCGCAGCAAAGGAGTTCGACGCCAGCGAAGGCTTCAGCGGGTTCACCGAGCCCAGTATGGAACAGCTGGAACGCGTTACGCACATCGACTGGAGCCAGGCCAGCTTCGGGGTGGACGCGGGCGGGGACCAGGACAAGTACCTCGCCATCTATTTCTACGTGCGCAGCCAGCGGCAGGAACTCGCCCGCCAGCTGCGCGCGGATCTGCTGCCCCTGGCCGGTGTGGACGTGTTCGCGCCGGAACCGGCGGGCGATGCTTTTTCCACCGGGCGCGGCGTGCAGGTCCCTACGGTCTGCAGCACCGTTTATGACGACGACAATTTCCTCTGCGCGTTGGACCTCGGCATGGACACGGCCTACAAGGTCATGGACGGTCAGCTCACCGATGAGGTGCTCGCCGGCATCGCGAAGAAGGCCAGGCTTGCCGTGACCGATCAACCTCCACCACAGGAATGGCAGCCGAAGATCCGCAAACGTGACCGGTGGCTGAAGGCCGAGCTCGACATCATCAATGAACGCATCGACAAACTGGACCAGCGCAAGGAGCTCTGGTCGTTGCGTGACCGGTTGGACGATATGGAAGGACGTATCAGTGACATCGGTCTGGAGGTCCAGGAGATCAAGGAGGGTGGGTTGCCCACCACGGAGAACCCGATCGCGGAGTTGAGCGACCTCACAGGCCACAACATCACCGTACGGTTCCCCCGTAACCTGAGCACGCTGGATGCCGCGAGCCGTGTGATGCTCAACGAGGTATTCGAGCAGCTGGCCCGTTCTCCGCTCGATCGTGTGCTGATCACCGGCTATACGGACCGCAGCGGTGATCCCGAGGTGAACCTCGCTCTCAGTGAGCAACGCGCCAAGACCGTGCGCAACTACCTGCTCTCCCGTGGCATCGAGCCGGAACGCCTGCTCGTCAACTACTATGGCGACAGCCGCAGCGAACAGCGTGACCCCAGCGAACGACGGGTGGAAGTGGAGTGGCTCCGGTAGAGGGTTGTCGGTTGTCTGATGTCCGTTGTCGGGCCGGGTGGTAAGAGCGATCTATCGGCGGACCGACAACCAACAACCAACAACGGACAACCGTCGCTCACTTCACGCTACGGACCGGCGCTTCGCCTTGCATGCGGAAGAAGATATCGACGCGGGTCCCGCCATCCGTGGCGCTCTCCATGCGCCCATCGATCTGTTCGGCCAGGCCCTCCACGAGCTCCAAACCCAACTCCGATGCCCGTTTTTCGGGATCGCGCACGGCGCCCTTGCCATTGTCCTTCACGGTCAACCGGTACAGGTCGCCCTCGTCCTTGCGCAGAAGGATGTCGATGTGCCCGCCCGTGACGTACGGGAACGCGTGCAGGTAGCAGTTGGAAAGCAGCTCACAGAGGATCATGCCCAACTGGATCGAGGTATCCGCGTTCGCGGTGATCCCACCGGTGTCGACCGCGTGGCTCACCGACCGGCTCCTTGGTTCGTGCATCGCACGCATCGCGTTGGCCAGTTGATCCATGAAAAGCCGCAGGTCGATGGCCCGCAGATCGGTCTGCGCGTAGAGCTTGTGATGCACCAGCGCCATGCTGTCAATGCGCCGTTTGCCACGCGTGAACTCGTGCCGGGTGCCCGTATCCGTCACCCGCTCAGCCTGAAGGTTCAGGAGGCTGCTCACCACCTGGAGGTTGTTCTTCACGCGGTGGTGGACTTCCCGGTCAAGGGTCTCGCGCTCACCGATCACCTTGGCCAGGCGCTTTTCCTGCGTGAGGCTCTGTCGCTCCTGGCGCTCCACTTTGCGCTCGCGCCTTTGCCCGCGCAGGAACGCGTAGATCAGTAATCCACCGAGCAGTGCCAGCAGGACCGCAGCTATCCAGAGCGCCGAGCGTTCACCGGCGGTCCAGTTCCGCAGTTCGGCCATGTTCACCACGGCTCCCGTGTACATGCGCGTGCCGGTGATCGCCAGGGGCACCACCTGGGCCATCATGTCCTCGCCGTTCGAGGTGAAGAAGAACGGATTCTCGCTCCGATCGTTCTTCCACAGGGCGTGTGTGGTGAGCAACGCGAGCGGAATGTCACCCGTATCCAGCGGGTTCCACGGATGGCCCTCAGGGCCGAGGTACAAGGCACCGTGTACGGCAGAACCCTCTCCGAGAGAACGGACAAGCAAACGGGGCGATAACGCGAACCTGATCACGCGATACGGTTCATCCGGCCCGTTGGCGCGGACGAGAATGGAAGCGTTCAGTTCTTCCGTACTGTCCGATGTGATGGCGGTGCTCCAAGTGGCTCCGATGGCATGGTCCTCCAAGGCCTGCCCGAACCAGAGCGTTCGCCGCGGGTCATGACCGGCCTCACCGATGGAGACATGAGATGCTGACATGGGCTTACCGACCGGCCATTCGATGAGGACCGGAGCCCCGTTCACGTCACCGCCCACGGTACTCGAATAGCGCCATGTATCGTTGGCCCGGGTCAATCGCTGTTCCTCACCGGCCTCGTTGGCCAAGCCGATGGATGTGAGGGTCCAGTCGCTCTCCAACAAGGGCAACCACCGCTCGCGGAGCATCGCATCGCTCATGCTGTCATGCTGCGATAAGTGTCCGGCTTCCTCCCGTAGGTCCTGTTCCACGCGGCGCAGGGCCATGTTCAATCTGGCGCGTTGCGCGCCGATGAGCCGTTCAAGGGCCACCGTGCCCAGATCCCTTTCCCGCTTCTGCCCGTTGAGCAAGCCCCAGGATATGAGCACGGCGAAGAGTACCCACACGACGGCGATCGCCGCGATCATGGCCGCGCTGATGATGTTCCTCCTTTTCATGGCCGCATCCGTCGCAGGGTAGTGGTCACATGATCGATCGCTGCATCATCAACGTCCAGGTGCGTGACCATGCGTACCATACCGGGGCCGAAGCGGACGGCGAGTATCCCTTCGGCCTTCAGCGCCGAGAGGAATTGATCGTCCTTGCCGCCGGCGACGTTGAAGACCACGATGTTCGTCTGCACCGGGAGCACGCTCAGCGCCCATCCCGATGTATCCAATGCGTCGGCCAGCAACCGTGCCCGATCGTGATCTTCACGAAGACGTGCGATGTGATGATCGAGCGCGTACGTTCCTGCCGCTGCGAGCACCCCGGCCTGGCGCATGCCACCGCCGAAACGCTTGCGCACGCGCCGTGCCTGGTGGATGAAGTCGCGCGGACCGACCAGGACGGATCCAACCGGAGCACCAAGTCCCTTGCTGAGACAGATCGAGACGCTGTCGAAGATGCTTCCCCATTCCTTCGCTGTGCGTCCGTCCACGGTCAACGCATTGAAGATGCGTGCTCCATCCATGTGGAGGATGAGCCCACGCCGCGTGCAGGTTTCCCGAAGGCGCCTCGCCTCATCGATGTCCCATACGGCACCGCCGCCGCGGTTGCTCGTGTTCTCCACGTTCACCAATCGCGTGCGCGGGAGGTGCGGGTTGTCCGGGTCGTTCAGGCGCGCTTCGACCTCCGCCGCGACGAAGCGGCCGAACCCGGCTGGCAGGAACTTCACGCTGCAACCGCTGTTGGCCATCAGCCCGCCACCCTCGTACTGGTAGATGTGGGCGCCGATGTCGCACAGGACCTCGTCACCAGGACGCGTATGCACGTTGATCGCGATCTGGTTGGTCATTGTTCCGCTGCTGCAGAACAAGCCGGCCTGGTGACCGAACAAGGCGGCCATCCGCTCCTCCAACGCGATCACGGTGGGGTCCTCGCCGAAGACATCGTCACCCACCTCAGCCTCGAGCATGGCTGCACGCATGCCTGGCGTTGGCCTCGTCACCGTATCGCTACGCAGGTCGATCATCGCGCGCCAATTTAGACGCACGGCCTTCCGCATCCGGAAGTTCTCGACCGGTCGCGATCAGTGCTGCACGATCATCGTGGTGCGGAGCAGTTCACCGGAAGCGCCTGTCACCGTCATGCGATAGCTCCCGTTCACCAGGGTCGCCAGCGGGACCGTGCGCTCCCCGGCGTTCAGCAGCAACTTCAACACCACGCGGCCCATCGGATCGGTCAGGGTCACGTGCAGCGGCCCATCTTCCCCGGATGTCAGCGTCAGATGATCATCGGCGGGATTGGGTGCGGCCCCGATGGCCTGTTGTTTCCCACGATCCACCGCGATCATCGGGTAGGTCGTTGCGGTGCCATCCAGATCGATCTGCTCAAGCAGATAATACGCCAGGCCTGGCAGGGGTGACCGGTCCAATTCCGTGTATTGGATGGAGGATTGGCTTTCCCCAGCGGCGGGGGTCTGCGCGACCTGGTCCCATGTGATGCCATCCGCCGAGCGGTGGATGCGGAAACTGGCACTGTTATGCTCGGTGGCCGTGGCCCATTCGAGCCAGACGCCTTCCGTAACCGGGCGACCGGTGAAGGCGAGCAATTCCACAGGCAACCCCGGGCTGCCCGGGAAGCCGATCACGCCTGCTCCATCAGCGCCGGGACCGTCTGGTGCATGCCCGCCGCCTGGATCATGTGTGCCCCCGCTGCCGGAAGAGGAGAACCCGGACATGCCTGCCCAACCGCTGCCACCAGAACCGCCCGCGCCGCCACCGCACATCACCAGTCCCTGTCCGCCTCCGCCTCCGCCCCCGCCGCAATCGATCCAATTCCCGGGGTACGGATCCGTATTGGTCACGCCCCCGCCGTTGCCGCCGTTCGCTTCACAGGTTACCGCGCAGGTCGGATCGATATCCAGCGTGTTCACGAACAGATAAATGCTTCCACCGGCACCGCCCGCGCCCGCGCCATCCGGAGGTGCGCCGACCGAACTCTGGCCGTCCGAGCCGTTCGCGGAGATCTTCACCCCTGCGCAAGGACCGACTGTCTTGAGGGTTTGCATCTTCACGATGATGATCCCCCCGCCGGCGCCACCAGCACCGCCCACGCCGTTGTTCTGCTGGCCGCCGCCACCGCCGCCGCCCATGAAGAAACGGTCGGCCAGGATCCACGCGTTCAGATTCAGGCCGGGTAGGCCACCTGAGAGGCACCCGTACCCGCCACCACCTCCACCACCGATGGTCATGTTGCCACCACCGCCGCCGCCGGCGTTGTCCGGATTGCCGCCGCCTCCGGCATTGCTGAATTTTCCACGCGCGTAGGAGTAGGTGGCGATGTCTTTGCGTTGGATACCGCCGCCCTTCTCACCGTAAGTGGTCAGTGCCGAGGTATAAGGTGTGGCTGCACAGGCCGCATCGAGGTTGGTGGATGGAACGCCTCCCTGGAAGCCGGCACCATCCGCCCGCAGGTTGTGCGCAATGGTGAATACTCCGGTCACCTGGAACGCGAGCACTCCGCCGAGGACCCCGTTCCAAGGCAGGGCCGTCATCGGTGCCGTCGTGATGAAATCCGGTGTGCCACGCTGCGGGTAGGTGATGAGTTGCACCGCGCATTTGGCACCGAAATGGAAAACATGGCTCGCCGGTGCCGCGATGGTGACGGAGGTGGGAATACTGCCGACCTCGGTGTGCGAGAGGATCGTGACGGGCTCCCAGAAACCGGCCGAACTGATCGTCGAGATGTTCCCGAACGCCGCGTTGTTCAGCAGATTCGCACCGATCACGTCGTCCTGCATCTGCATCAGTATGGCTTCCGTTCCATCCTCGAACGTGCCGTTCGTCTCGTTCACGGAGCCGATCGTGAGGGTGGTGCCCGCGAGGCCGGTCACTTCAGCATAGCCGTTCACTTGGGCTTGCAGGGCGGTCGTGATCCCGGAAAGGATGGCGGCCGCGAGGAGGGCGCGACGGTGGGACATGGGGGCGACGGGGTGGGTTGCTGCTCTGACGGCCAGGTCCGCTCCGGGTTGCCCATAGGCAACCATCCCGGGGGATCACGTACCGATCGGCACGTAGTGAGGGCTATTTCCGTCGTGCGACGAGCAGGCCGTCCCGCATGGGGATCATCACCTGTTCAAGCCGCCCGTCCAAAGCGACCCTGCGAGCATATTCCACCAGTGCAGCGGTCTTCTCATCGTGCTCAGCAGAAGGTGCTATCACTTTGCCGTCCCAGAGCACGTTGTCGGCGATAATGAGGCCGCCGGGTGCCAAACGGTCGATCACGGCGTCATAGTAGTGCGGGTAGTTCTGCTTGTCCGCATCGATGAAGACCAGGTCGAAGGGTACGGGCAGCTCGGGAATGACCTGTAGCGCCGGCTTGTGATGCATGGTGATGCGGTCCAGCATGCCCGCCTTCCCGATGTACCTGTGCACCATCTCCGGCAGGTAGGGGTCGATGTCGATGGTGTGGAGCTTTCCGCCTTCCGCAAGGCCTTCCGCGATACAGAGCGCGCCATAGCCCGTGTAGGTGCCGATCTCCACCGCTACCTTCGGCCGGACCAGGTGGCTGAGCATGGAAAGGAGTCGCCCCACGAGGTGCCCGCTGAGCATGATGGGCATCTGAACCTTCTCCTCGGTCTCCGCAACGAGTTCCTTCAGGTACCAGGCCTCTTCGCCGCTGTTGCGCGCGCAGTACGCATCCAGGGCGGGATCGATGAAATTCATGCGTGCTGTGAGCGCGCAAAGTAAGCGTCCCGGAAGCGCGGTCGGCCGCACTCCCGGGATGCTCCTCAGCCATCGCTTGCTCAGCGCATCACCAGCGCCTCGAGTTCGGCCTTGGTGGTCGGCTCGGCCGCACGCACCCCTTTCACGACAGCGCTGCTCCGCCCTGAGCATTGTTTTCCTGGGGCCTTGGCGATCAGGATCGAGTTGTCCGGTCCGATGAACATCACGCTGACCATGTCCTTGCTAAGCCGCATCCGGTCGTTCTTGCCGGAGCCGTTCCCCCAGTACGTGATCACCGCGTTGCGTTCCTCCATCACACCATAGGCCGTATGCCATCGGAAGGGCTGGCCCTGTTCATCCACCACGGCGATCGCGCTCGGTTCAACGAGCTGTCGGAAGACCCGGTCGCAGTTGTAGATGCCGAACCCGTTCATGGTCAGGGTCTGCGCGATGGTGCCGGCTTGCGCACGTGCCCCATCCAGCGAATCGGTATTGATGCCATTGTACATTTTCGCTTCATAGGCCGCGATCGTCTCATTGTCCCACGATGCGAACCTGGCCCAGTTCCCTTGGAAATCCATGTTGGTGTTGGCCTTCCGAGCGGCCGTTCGACAGGACGCGATCCAATCCGCCTTGGCCATCATTTTCTCATCGTCGCGCATCTTGCGCCGGGCGATCATGTAGGCCGACGCCTCATCGCGCTGTATCCGTCGCTTCACGTTGGCCGTGCTTGACGCCAGGAAGTTGTTGAACTGCTTGATCTTGTTCGCCATCCGCTTTTGGAAGGTGGAAAGCTGGCGGTCCCAGGCGAGCTCATCGGCTTTCGTATGGCGATAGGTGGAGAGGTCGAGGGGTAGTTCGATCCAGGTGCCTTGCGATTTCAACCGCAGGACGCCTTCATCGCTGCCCGGCTCCGCCACCAGCTCAATGTCCTGATAGAGGCGCTTGCTGGCCACGCTGTCAAGCCACTCCGTACGGTCCATCGGTCCATTGTAGACCCAGTTCTTCTCTTCGCCGAACACGCCCCATTCCGGATGCAGCCAGCCTTTGGCGAACTTGATCTGGAAGTAGATCCGGCCTGGAGAGGCCATGCGTTTGCTACCGGTACGCAACCGGATCTGCGGCACTTTTTCCGTGCGGCCCATATCGAAGACACGGCCTTTCCACATGCCCCTTTCATCGGGCAGGGCGGTACAGGGGGTCGTGAGACAGTAGTTGCGGTCCATCTGCCGCGCTTTGAAATCGAGGGTATCAGGAGCCCGGGGCACGCGACGCATTTCCTGTTCATAGGTCCACCAGGCAGCCAGGCTGTCCCACCGCACCTCGTCGCGCACGTCGATGGTGGTGCTCATGAGCGGGGTCGCGCTCACGTCCTTGATCTGAGCCGCCGTTGCCTTCGTCGGCCCCTGTTCCTGCCACTGGCCCGTCATGGGGTCGAGCATGTAATCATTGAATCCTGGTCCTGGCAGCCCTTTCACGCCGCGCTGGATGGTCATTTCCCTACCGGGCAGCAGGTGCAAGGGTTTTTCATCCTTGGTCGCCAGGATCTCATACATGCCGGCGCTCTCCATGTGTCCGGCATCGTCGCCACGGCCGACGAACATCGGGATGCCGCTCGCGATCGCTTCGCCAGGCGTGAAGAACGCGCGACAGGTCACGTCGATCGGTCCGCTCACGGGAAGGCCTGCGGCATCCACGATGCTCCCCGCGTCGATGTGAACCTTCCAGCCTTCGGCGGTCGTGATGTTGACCGGCTCCAGGGGATCCACTGTGAACCGCTCACGCGTTTTGTCCACTTGGGGCATCAGTGGCTTGATGACCGGAAAGGCTGGTGGGAGGGCGGAGAATTCCTCTTCGGGAAGGGCGTCCTCCTCGAAGGACAAGGTCACGTCTACCCGTCGGTTCTGTGCACGGCCGGACTCCGTTGTGTTATCGGCTACCGGAAGACGTTCTCCCTTCCAGGCGATGTCGGCGCCGGCCAGATCAGGGCACGCGGCACGGAGGGCCGCGCGAACCGCATCGGCTCGCCGCTGGGAAAGGTCCGCGTTGTAGGTGTCTGGACCACGGTCATCCGTGTGGCCGGTGATGAGTACGCCTGTGGGAACGCGGTCTCCGATGTCAGCGCACAGCTTGTTGAGCGATGCTCCTGTTGTCGCATCGAGCGCAGCAGAGGCGCTCTCGAAGTGGACGCTCATCCGTACCGGTTCCTGGGCATGCAGGAGCGTGGCGATGAGCAAGGCTGAAAGTCCGGCGGTCGTTCTCTGATGATGCATGGCGAAGCGCCGAGAGCCCGGCGCGGCGTTGGTCCAAATGGTCGTTCCTGTTGTTGGAACAGCGGCAACGAAGGATCATTGCATCGCAGTTCCGGACATTGATGTGCCCGAGCAGAAAAGGTGACCCTTGGTCACGACGGACCAATACCGACCAGGCTGTCCTATCAGTGCGCGACGGTGAATCGCTTGATGGCCGTGCCAAGGAGGCCTGTGAGGCGCAATACGTACGTGCCGGTCGGCAAGGATGCCGTGGGGATCCGGGCCGATCCGCCGACGAGCGCGCCCTGCATCATCGGGCGAGGATCGATGGACCAGATATGCCAGTACGACCAACCGTCCGGTGCTGCGCTGGAGACCTGAAGTGAGGCGTCGGCCGGAACAGGGGCCAGGCTGACTTCCGGGGCATCCAATGATGCCATGCCGACCGCATACTCGAGCTTCCACCAATCGCGGTAGCGCTGGATGTTGTCGCTGCCCGTGCCGTAATACACGGTGGTGATCCACGGAGAATCAGGTCCTGATGCGGAAACGGCTCCGCGTCGAGGTCCACCGGCGAAGGGAGGCAGGTCATGCCACTCGGTCTCGTCCCAACGCCACGCGTTCGTATGCGCGCCGGATACACCCGGGCCGGTAGCTCCTCCGATGAGCGTCGGTGCATTGCCCCAACTACCATCAGCGGCGAATCGAGCGGACGGCAGCGCGGCTTCCGGATACCATTGCCCGGTCTCGAACCAGATGGGATAGGACCAGACATCGTTCAGCGCGGTGTAGCTGCTGTCCGCTCCGCCCGCGATCACCATTCCGCCCGCCCCGAGGAAGCAGGCCGCACGATGCCGCGGTGGACCCGGAACAGGAGCGATCGGTTCCCAAGTATCCGTTTGCGCGTGGTATTTCCACGCCTCGTTCGTCGGCGATCCGCTCGCCAGCATGCCTGCGGCCACGATCGCGTTCCAGTAAAATCCGGTCACTGCTGCGCAGGCATAGCGCGCTTCCCCTGGAATGGACGCCACCTGTTCCCAGGCATCGGTCTCCGGGTGATAGGCCCAAAGCTGATCGAGCGCTCCATTGGCATCCACGCCGCCGAATACGTAGCCCGTATCCGCGATGGTGAAGCCCGTGCAATACTGCCTCGGTGTCGTCGGCATCGCCGCGATCGGCACCCAGGTTTCCAGCGTCCTGTCGAAGCACCACCAATCGTTCGTCAACTGGAACCCGGCATCCATACCAGTGCCCACGTAGATCTTGTTCCCGATAGTGAAGGAGGCCGCGTCATCCCGCGCCGTGCCCGGAAAGTCAGGCAATTGCGTCCACGTCTGTGCATGGAGGTTGACCGCTGAAACAAGAACGGACAGGGGCACGAGGCGCAT
>CAZYPC010000106.1:0-15406 GCA_964649165.1 uncultured Chryseobacterium sp. | reverse complement strand
CCATGTCGTTCACAACAGCCTCGTTCAAGATCACCGATGGCCGCCGCTTCAAACTGACCGATCACTCCACCGAACTGCGGGAGCATATCGGCAAGGAGAAACTGAAAGAAATGCTCGCTGAGGACCGTGAGCGGATCATCGCGCTACAGGAACGCCTCTACGCCGAAGATCGCCGTTCGCTCCTGCTCATTTTCCAGGCGATGGATGCCGCTGGAAAGGACTCGGTGATCGACCATGTGCTCAGCGGGGTGAACCCCCAGGGCTGTGTGGTGACAGCGTTCAAGCAACCGACGAGCGAGGAATTGGAGCACGATTTCCTCTGGCGTCACACGAAGGCGGCACCCGCACGCGGGATGATCGGCGTGCACAACCGTAGCCACTATGAGGAGGTGCTCGTGGTGAAGGTCCATCCGGAATACCTGCTTGGCCAGCGCCTGCCGGACGTCGCAGCACCGAAGGACGCGGACACGGCCTTCTGGGAGAGGCGCTATGCCGCCATCCGCGCGTGGGAGGAACATCTGGCGACGACGGGCACGGTGATCATGAAGTTCTTCCTGCACATGAGCAAGAAGGAGCAACGGAAGCGCTTCCTGGAGCGCATCGACGACCCGAAGAAGAACTGGAAGTTCAGCGTGGGCGACGTGAAGGAGCGCGAACATTTCGACGCGTACATGAGCGCTTACGAGGAAGCGATCCGGGCTACGGCCGCGCCCCACGCTCCGTGGTTCGTGGTGCCCGCCGACGAGCAGTGGGAAACACGCGCCATCGTCGGTGACCTTGTCCGTGAGCACCTGGAGTCCATGGACCCGCAGCTACCAGTGCTGTCTGCCAAGGCAGAGGGGGAACTCAAGGAAGCGCGCAAGCTTCTCGGGGCGGAGTGATCACGCGAACCGGATGCCCACGGGAAAGTCCGGCTGAGTACCTTCGGCACAGATGAGCACGGTCCAAAGCAAACGATGGAGGTTGAAGCCCGAGCCATCGGCAGATCAAGTACGCGCCCTTACCAGCGATCGTTGTCCGCCGGAACTCGCCCGCCTGCTCGTGCAGCGGGGCATGCACACTCCAGCCGAAGCCGGCGCTTTCTTCCGTCCGCAATTCACCCAACTGCACGACCCGTTCCTGATGAAGGACATGGACCTCGCCGTGGAGCGGATCGAACGTGCGCTCGGCGATGGGGAGCGCATCATGGTCTACGGCGACTACGATGTGGACGGGACCACCAGCGTAGCGCTCGTTTTCAGCTTCCTTTCACGATTCACGGGCGATCTGTGCCATTACGTCCCTGACCGCTATGCTGAAGGCTATGGCATCAGCACGCTCGGCATCGACCGCGCTTCGCAGGATGGCGTAACGCTCATCATCGCGCTGGACTGCGGTATCAAGAGCATCGACAAGGTCGCTTACGCGAAGGAGAAGGGTATCGACTTCATCATCTGCGATCATCATCTGCCCGGCACTGAGATACCGGCGGCGATCGCGGTGCTGGATCCGAAGCGTCCGGACTGTCCTTATCCGTTCAAGGAACTGAGCGGCTGTGGGATCGGGTTCAAGCTCATGCAGGCGCTGGCGGAACACAACGGCATCGCCTTCTCCGAATTGGAAACACTGTTGGATCTCGTGGCCATCAGCACCGCATGCGACATCGTGCCGGTGAACGGCGAGAACCGGGTACTCGCACACTTCGGTCTGAAGCGATTGAACAAAGGGCCCGTGCGCCCTGGCGTGCAGGCCATGTTGGGCATGACGAATTTCAAGCGGGAACTGACCATTACGGACCTCGTGTTCGTGATCGGCCCGCGGATCAATGCGGCCGGCCGCATCGAGCACGGGCAACAAGCCGTTGAGCTGCTATTGAGCCACGACCTGTCGCAAGCCGAACAGATCGGACTGCGCATCGACAAGAACAATACCCACCGCCAGGACCTGGACAAGGAGATCACGCGCCAGGCGCTCGGGATGTTCGAGGAAGAAGGTCCGCTACGCGACGCATGGACCACGGTGATCTTCAACAGCGCCTGGCACAAGGGCGTAGTCGGCATCGTGGCCTCGCGATTGATCGAAACGCACTACAGACCCACCGTGGTGCTCACGGAAAGCAACGGCAAGGCCAGCGGCAGCGCCCGCAGCGTGAAAGGATTCGATGTGCACGAGGCCATCAGCGCGTGCTCGGACCTGCTCGATCAGTTCGGTGGGCACATGTATGCGGCCGGGCTTTCCATGCCCGTGGAGAACGTGGATGCCTTCCGCGAGCGTTTCGAGGCGATCGTGCGCGAGCGCATGCCGGAGAGCTTGCGCATACCGGAGGAGGAGATCGACCTGGAGATCGGGCTGGACCGGGTGAGCGATCGGCTCGTCCGCGACGTACAGCACATGGCCCCTTTCGGTCCGTGCAACATGAGGCCGGTTTTCTTGTCGCGAGGTGTGGTGGACAGCGGCAGCGCCCGCATCGTTGGCGAGGACCACCTGAAGATGGTCGTGCATCCTCCGGGAGATCGGGGAAAGCGGTTCGATGCCATCGCGTTCCGTCAAGGCCGGCACTTCGAACTGGTGAAGTCCGGCGAACCGTTCAGCATCCTTTACACTTTGGAGGAGAATATCTGGCAAGGCCGCCATTCGTTGCAGCTGAACATCAAGGACATCAAACCCGGCTCCCAAGGTCTGTTGGAGGGTGAGCCGGTCAGTGAGAGCGCCGGCATGAACACCATGGCGTGAGGCATTATCGGGAGTGGGCCGAACATCCCTCCCGAGCGACGGTCCTACCTTTCGGACAGAACGATCACGCATGAAACGCCTGCTACTGCCCGCTCTGCTCGCCTTCGGGACCGAAGCCGCCGCCCAAGCACCGACGTGGGCGGATGATGTCGCCTGCATCGTGTACAGCCACTGTACCGGTTGCCATCGCCCCGGGGGGATCGGCGGAGAGCATCTGGACCTCACTTCGTACACCACGGCGAACGCTCATCGGGACGACATCGCTGCCTATGTGACCTACCGGGCGATGCCGCCCTGGCCGCCGGACGAGAACTATCGCCGGTTCGCCCATGAGCGAACCTTGTCACAGGACGAGATCGATATCATCGCCGCGTGGGCCGACGCTGATGCACCTCAAGGCGACCTTGCCAATGCGCCAACGCTGCCGGTCTATGCCTCGAATGCCGAGATCACCAACCCGAACGCCACCGCGCGTATGGAGGACTACGTGATCCCACCATCAAGCGGTGACATCTACCAGTGCTTCGTGCTTCCTGTATCCAGTACGGAGGACAATTTCATCAAACGGCTGGAGGTGATCCCGGGGAACAGGGAAGTCGTTCACCATGTGCTGGTCTACCAGGACACCACCGGACAGGCCCAGGCCCTGGACGATGCGGATCCCGCCGTCGGCTACACGAGCTTCGGGGGGATCGGCGTGGATAATGCCCCGCTCGTGGGTATTTGGGTGCCCGGCTCTCCCGTGCTCAGCACCCCGCAGGGGATGGGCATCAAACTGTACGCCGGTGCCGACCTCGTGATACAGGTCCACTATCCGGCCGGCAGCGAGTTCCAGATGGACAGCACGCGGGTGAACCTGGAATACAGCTTCGAACCGTTCACCCGCGATATCGGGATCATTCCAGCGCTGGACCACGTGTATGCGATCCAGGACGGACCGCTGATCATCCCACCGAACGAAACGCGCACGTTCCATGCGCAGTTCACCACGCCGATCCCCACCACCATCACCGCGATCGGGCCGCATGCGCACCTGATCTGCACGAGCATGAAGGCATGGGCCACCACGCCGGACAGCGACAGCATCCCCTTGGTGAGCATCCCGGAATGGGACTTCCACTGGCAGGGCATGTACGAGTTCCGTCGGCCAGTTTACCTGCCGATGGGATCGGTGCTGCATGGTGAAGCGACCTACGACAACACGTCCGCGAACGAGGACAACCCGAACGATCCACCCCAATGGGTTTTCCTTGGCGAGGCTACCACGGATGAGATGATGCTGTTCTACTTCGCCTACACCTTCGGTTTCCCGAGCGACACGCTCATCGTGGTCGACGACAGCGAGCACGCGGATCACCACGAGAATTGTACGACCGACTTCAACATCGGGCTATCCGAGGGCGCGGCATCGGACCTCATCGGCCTCGCTCCGGTACCGGCCACGGACAGATTGACCGTCACCATGCGTGCGACGGGCGGAGCCGTGGTCCTTATCGACCCTCAGGGCCGTGCGTTGATGACCCAGCGACTGGCAGTTGGGGCGAACGACGTGGACGTCCAGCATTTCGCACGCGGCATGTTCATCATCGAGGTACGCGATGCCCGTGGCGGGATCGTGCATCGCAGCCCTATCCTCCTCCGGTGATCGGCGCGGTCGACGACGAGCATTTCATGCGCATGGCCTTGCGCGAGGCGGAGCGCGCCTTCGCGGAAGATGAGGTCCCCGTGGGCTGCGTGATCGTTTGCCGCGACCAGGTGATCGCGCGCGGATACAACCTCACCGAACGCTTGAACGATGTGACCGCCCATGCCG
Organism: uncultured Chryseobacterium sp.; assembly: GCA_964649165.1. GTDB lineage: Bacteria > Bacteroidota > Bacteroidia > Flavobacteriales_F > PHOS-HE28 > PHOS-HE28. The sequence goes on along the minus strand of CAZYPC010000106.1, from coordinate 10,881 downwards.
AGATGCAGGCCATCACCGCTGCGGCGGAGAACCTCGGCGGCAAGTACCTGCATGAATGCACCTTGTACGTCACCTTGGAGCCCTGCGTGATGTGCGCAGGCGCGCTCAATTGGGCGCATGTCGGCCGCATTGTCTTCGGGGCGTTCGATGAGCGCGCGGGCTATCGGCGTATCGGCGGTACGCTCCTGCACCCCAAGACCCAGGTCACCGGCGGCATCCTCGAACCGGCGTGCGCCGACCTGATGAAGGCCTTCTTCCGGAAGAAGCGGGCGTTGTAGGCAGCGGTATCTTCGGTTGGCGGGTCTTTCCTTCAAACCTTGCCACATGAGAACACCCACTACCCTGTTCCTCGCGCTCGCCGGCAGCCCTCTTGTTGCCCAAGTCTCCGGTGGCGATCTGTTCTTCGACGGCGCGGATGACCTCTTTCTGGACAGCATCTACCCGGCGGGCTGTTGGCAGGTGGGACATCCGAACAAACCTGTTTTTACCAGTGCATACAGCGAGCCGAACGCGCTGGTCACGGACACCTTGCTCCCACACACTGATTCGACCACGTGCTACGCGCAGTTCACCATGGTCGCGGACGAATCCGGTGTCCTGGGCAAGTGGATCGATTTCCGATACTGGTCGGACATGGATAGTCTACAGAGCTTCGGGTGGATCGAAAAGCAGAACTCCTACAACGGTGATTGGAACCGGCTCCCGCTTTCTGATGCTTATTACATCTGGTTCGAAGCGAGTGGTGAACTTTGGACGGACAGCGGCGCCGTTTTCACAGGGCGCACCTTTGGCTGGCACGATGCCCGGATCTACATCGAATGCATGGGTGTGCTGATGGAAGAGAACATGGACCGGGGCGGTGGCTGGTCCGACACCATGCGACTCCGGTTCACCTTTCGTGGGGCGGCCAATGCGAACGGTCGGGATGGCTGGATGATCGACGACCTGCACGCCACACCCGTACTCTGCTCCGGCGGAACCACGGAAGCCACAGCACCCTCATTCCAGCTCTTCCCTGATCCGGCGGACAACTACATCGTATTGCGGGCCGAAGGAGTGGCCCTCGATGAGCCCACGGTCGAGATGCTCCGCGCGGATGGCGTGCTGATAGCTCGGCACCGTTGGCCTCCATCGGCCACGATGACCATCCGCACGGACCATCTGCCAGCCGGCATGTATCTGATAAGATCGACGAACTTGGGCCTCTCCTCGTCCACGCGGGTCATTGTCCAGCATTGAACTGGATGAAGCCTTGCGGAGTCGACCACCCTACTTTTGTACCCGCTTCGCTCCTAGAACCTTTTTACCAGCGACGCCCAACCAACGACCATGTATCCCCCTGAACTCGTCGCCCCCATGGCGGCTGACCTCGTGAACGTCGGCTTCGAGGAACTGAAGACCCCCGACCAAGTGGACCAGGCACTGGCCTCTTCCGGTACGGTGATGTGCGTAGTGAACAGCGTATGCGGTTGCGCGGCCGGTGCCATGCGTCCCGGTGTGAAGCACTCATTGAGCGCTGCCAAACGCCCAGGCAAACTGGTCACCGTTTTTGCCGGTGTTGATACGGATGCCGTGATCCGCGCCCGCCAGCATTTCCTTCCCTACCCGCCCAGCAGTCCGAGCGTGGCCATTTTCAAGGATGGTAAGCTCGTTCATTTCGTGGAGCGCCATCACATCGAGGGCCGCACCGCGCAGATGATCTCGGACCATCTGACGATGGCCTACGAGGAATTCTGCTGATCCGTCCTGCGATGCCGCCTCGGGTCAAGAAGCCGGGGCGGCATGACATTACCCATGGAAAGCCGGAACCGCGCGCCGAGTGGAGCGCGGTTCCGGCTTTCAACCTTGCGTCACCCCGGCCCTGAGCCGGGATCACGCCTGGAAGCCATCTCAACATGGCTCTTGGAAGCGAGCGGATGGCATTTCGCGACCAGCCAAGGCGCGAAACCCGCGCATAGCCGGGCGCTCGAAGGGTTGAGCAACGCCCGATGGTCGGGAAAGGACGCGGCGCAGCCCAAAGGGTTATTTTGAGATGGCTTCTAAGGCAGCTGTTCCACCCGGACATTGTTGGGCGTGGTGCTGCCTACCCCAACGAGGATGGGGTCCCGATCGTTACCGGTGCCGGTATACTTCACCGTACCGTCCATGTTGGTGTCGGCACCGACATAGCCGTTGATGGTATTGTTGGGCGTAGTGCTACCCACGGCGACAAGAATGGGATCACGATCGTTGGTGACCCCGGTGTACTTCACCTGCACATCGCGGACCGTGTTCCCGCTCCAAAGCACGCTGGTGGAGCCGATGGTGCGCCGTGCGTCGCTGCCGTAGGTGGGCATCAGCGGGTCGGTCAGGTCTACGCCGCTGGTCAGGCTCGTACTGAGCCCTGCAGCGATGCCGACCATGGCTCCGAGGTGGTTCCTGTGGCGCACGGACACGTAGTAGCTGCCCACGGGAGCGAGCAACGCGATCGACGACGTACCGTTGATGTCCACCACATCTCCATCCCGCTGAACGAGCGCGCTGCGCGTGGCCACGATGTTCGTCGGGGTCGTCTCGTCCCGTAGTTCGACCAGCACCCAATCAACGATGGCATTGTCACCGGATGCAGCCAGCGCTGACGGCAGAAGGGTTTCACCACCACCATCGCTTGCCTGCGTGAAACCGAGTCCGGTGTATGGTTCCGTTCCTGGAACGAGCGCATTCACCCGGAGATCATCACGCATACGGTTGGTAGCGCTCACATACGGGCCTTCAAGCATGAGCTTCACCGCTAGCTTCAGTCCGTTCTGCGTAAGGGACACATTGTCCAGGTAGAGGTAGTTGCCGTAATCGTTCACGTTGGTGAAGCGCACCAAGATGGTCTGGCCATCGTACGCGCTGAGATTGATGTCGTGCGCGAGCCACTGGGAGCAGTTCGACGGGACGAAGGCCGATGTGGTCGCCGTCGTGGTGGCGAGGGCGGAACCGGAGGCGTAGTAGACCTGCGTCCAACTTGCGCCACAGTTGCTGCTGACCTCTACGCGGAGGCCATCGTTGTAGCTGGAAGAATAGGGCGCGTAGCTGTGGTCGAAATGCAGATGGACGTCCGCGTTGCCGCCGAGGTTGATCATCGGCGTTACCAGTCGGTCCACCTGGCCAGGGGCGTTGTAGGAGTAGTTGTCGATGCGCCAGGTCGCGGTAGCGGCGCAACTCGCGCCGTTCGTCGCGTTGTAGGCGGTCCAAGTGGTGGCGTTGTCCGGATTCTGGAGGGTCCAGCCTGCGGGAACAACTACCCCGGAAGTGACATTCTCTGTGAACGGCATCTCCGTAGGAAGGCCGCTGTTCACGGTGAGCACGACGGTCTTGCTGTTGTTCGTGGCGTAGCCGTCACCGGCCAGGGCGCTCGATACCACCAACGCATGGTTGCCCACGCCGGAGATCACGAGCGGGGTGCTGAAGACATGGATGGCTGATTGTCCCGAAGTGAGCGTTCCGGAGAAGGTCTCGGTGACGGTACCGCCCCCATCGAGCTGGTAACTCACAGGGAAACCCGACTGCGGGAGCTGCCCATCGTTACGCACCGACGCACGTACGGTGAACGGCGCGTTGTTGCACTCGAAGAGCAGGTCGGGCACGGGTTCCACGATCGCGGCGATGGCGATGTCGTTCGGCACGGGCGTATTGAACGCTTCGGTCTGGTCGCTCCGGCTGTTGCTACTGCCCTGTGAGGCGCTCACACCGAGTCCTCGCCTTGCGAAGGCTGCCCAGATGTAGGCCTGGTTCGCACCTCCATTGTTCGCGACGTCCGCAGCCAGGATCGCGTCCCGTGCGTCAACGAATCCGGGGTTGCAGGGCGTAAGTTTCAGGCCGTCGATCACCAGTTGCATGGCGATGTTGTTCCCTCCAGTACCGTTGTAGATGTCAGGATCGAGCCCGTACACGTTGATGAGCTCCCAGGTCATCTCCCAGAGCATGGTACACCACACGAAGCCGATGCCATGCGGCTGGCTTACACCGCTGTTCGTATTGGCGTAGGTGAAGGCGTTCTCGCTGAAGTCTGTGCTGTACGGAGCCGGTCGGATGCCCCCTCCGGTGATGGGCTGGCCGATGACGTAGGTCCCCACACCCCGGGCATCCGTCCCGAGGTCCCCGGCTTCGATGGTCATTATCAATCCGAAGTAGTCGCTCCAGCCCTCGCCCATCTGCTCAGCATTGCCGAGGCAACTCGTGTTGGCGGGACCGCCGACCAGCCTGTTGCTGATGCCATGCCCGTACTCGTGCGCGATGATCCCGTTGTCCAGATCGCTGTCCCTGTTAGGCGTGGTATAGGTCCATCGGTACATCTGCATGCGGGGGCTGCTGCCATCAGGTGGGGTGCCGAAGTTGGCGTTGTCCGTTCCGCTGCCGTCCTGCGCATCGGCGTTCACGAAGTCGTTGCCGAGCCCGCCGCGGCCGTAGTTGTTGCTCTGGAAGTTGCCGGATGCCTCATCGAAGCCGTACTGGTACCACACATCGTGGATGATGTTGTTCCAGTAGAAGAGGTTGGTGATCGCCGCATCCTGGTAGGCTGAGGGCGCCTGGCTGAGATCGAGCGCATAGTCGAAATCCAGTGTCGCGCTCGTGGGGCTGTAGCCGGGCGTGTTGTTGTTGTCCGCATCCTCGCAGGCGCGCACGTTGTTGCCGCGGGTGATCGTGTATTCGGGGCCCGCAGCACCGTTCGTATCGTGCCAGCCGTAAGGCGAAGCGATCCCACCATCGGTCCAGGGGGCGTTGCGCAGCGCGCGCGAACCATGGTTCGGACTTTCCACCGGCCAGGGCAGCACGTTGTAGTCGTTCGGTGCCGCAGGCATCGGCGCGTCCTCCTCGCCATGGTCATGACCCACCCCGCAGCTGACCACCCAGTCGTTCCGGTCGAGTTCTTCACCGGTGAGCGCATCGATGCGGACGTTCCACCAGTGGGTACCATCCGCTGTGTAGTGGCTCACGTTCCAGGCGAGCATGAGCTTCTCGCGCACGGGTTGCAGCACCAGCTTCACCTTCACCGGTTCACCACTGAACGCATCGCCGATGAACGTATGCTCCATCGCCTCCGCGTCATAGCCCGAATGCACGGGGGTCTCATCGATCCCGTTCTTCCGCAGCACGGTCGTCAACGCCGCCTCGGCGCTCACGACGGGCACGGTGGCGTTCACACGCTTGGCCAGCCGGCTCCAGGCCCCGTTGTTCAGTTTCACCAGTTCACCCGAACCGTCGACATGGACGGCGATGTCGCCGTTCCACACCTCAATACCCTGCCAGCGCTGCCGCAGGAAAAGGTGTCGCAGGCCGTTGTGGGCGGTCTGGTACTCATCGTGGACGATGAGGTCGGCCATGTCTTCGGGCAACCATCCCTCCGAGAGCAACCGATCGGAGATCGGCATCGGAAGTTGGCCCGGGCGTTGTTGGGCCGGAACACGGCCAGCAAAGACCAGGAAGAAGAGTGTGATAGGCAGGTAGCGGAGCATGGTTCGGGAAAGGGACCACGAAACTACCGGTTCGAGGTGCGCGGTTCAACCATGATGCCCGGGTGATGGGGATCCTGCGGCCCGGCGACCAGAATGAAGAAGCCCCGGCCTTGGCCGGGGCTTCCATCGTCGATCCGCTGATCGGGGTGCTTACACCACGCCCTGGTCCAGCATCGCGTCGGCCACTTTCACGAAGCCGGCGATGTTGGCGCCCTTCACGTAGTTGATGCCTTTGCCGTCCTTGCCGTGCTTCACGCATGCGGCGTGGATGTTCTTCATGATGGTGTGGAGACGGGCGTCCACTTCCTCGCGGGTCCAGCTCAGGCGCAGACTGTTCTGGCTCATCTCCAGACCGCTGGTGGCCACACCACCGGCGTTGCTGGCCTTGCCGGGCGCGAAGGCCACGTTCGCCGCGTGGAACACCTCGATGGCCTCGGGGGTGCTGGGCATGTTGGCGCCTTCGGCCACATACTTCACGCCCTTCTTCACCAGGTCCTTCGCGTTCTTCTCGTCCAGTTCGTTCTGTGTAGCGCAGGGCAGGGCTACATCGCACTTGGCCACCACATCCCACACACGAGCGCCTTTCTTGTAGGTCACGCCCTTGAACTTCTTCGCATACTCCTCGATGCGGCCGCGCTTCACGTTCTTCAAGTCCATCAGGAAGGCGAGCTTCTCCGCGTTGATGCCGGCGGGATCGTAGATGCTGCCGTCGCTGTCGCTGGCGGTCACGACTTTGCCGCCGAACTGCGTGGCCTTCTCGATGGCGTACTGGGCCACGTTGCCGCTGCCGCTCACCGCCACGGTCTTGCCCTTGAAGCTGGTCTTGTTGTGCTTCATCATCTCTTCAGCGAAGTACACACAGCCGTAGCCGGTGGCTTCCGGACGGATGAGCGAGCCGCCCCAGGTGATGCCCTTGCCGGTGAGCACACCGGTGAATTCGTTCGCCAGGCGCTTGTACTGGCCGAACATGAAGCCGATCTCACGACCGCCTACGCCGATGTCGCCCGCAGGCACGTCCGTATCAGGGCCGATGTGGCGGAACAGTTCCGTCATCAGGCTCTGGCAGAAACGCATCACTTCCCCGTCGCTCTTGCCTTTGGGGTCGAAGTCGCTGCCGCCTTTGCCGCCGCCCATGGGCAGGGTGGTGAGGCTGTTCTTGAAGGTCTGTTCGAAGCCCAGGAACTTCAGGATGCTGAGGTTCACACTAGGGTGGAAACGCAGACCGCCTTTGTAAGGCCCGATGGCGCTGTTGAACTCGATGCGGAACCCGCGGTTCACCTGGGTGTTGCCCTTGTCATCCACCCAGGGGATGCGGAAGATGACGGTGCGCTCAGGCTCCACCATGCGCTCCAGGAGCATCTTGCCCTTGTACTTGGGGTTCTCCTCGATGAAAGGGATCACCATTTCGGCCACTTCGTGAACGGCCTGGAGGAATTCCGGCTCGTTCCCGTTGCGCTTCTTCACTTCGGCCATGAAGGCATCAACGGCCTTGTTCGACTTTGCCATCGCTGGGATGTTGGTTGCTGTTTTTGGAAAAGCGGGGCGAAAGTAGCCGGGGGAACAGCACCCGCAAGTCCGTATTACGGCCACGGGCTTCGAGCCCCGAGCCACGAGCGTGGGGCGGCTCGTGGCTCGGGGCTCATGGCGGGAAAACCGTGGTGTATCAGTGGGCCTTGTCCTCCTCGGTGATCACACCGGTACCGGCGAAACGGCCGTCCTGGAAGACCTCGATGCGGTACAGTTCCCCGGCCGTGTTGTAGCGGTAATACTTGCCGTTCCAGAGCTTGCCTGCCTTGAATTCCCCTTGCTGGGAAAGGCGGAGCTGGCGGTCGTAGAGCGTATTGAACCCGTTCTCGCGGAAGACCACGGCATTGGTCACCTCTTCCGCCTTACGCTCCGGAGCCGGCTTGGCCGAGGCGTCGGGTTCGGGTGTTTCCACCTTGTGGACGGGCCGGATGTACTTGCTGTTGGCCTCGTTGATGACCCCGCCGTTGAACTGCGCCACCTGCTGCAGGTCGCCGTTGGCGTAGTAACGCTTCAGCGTGCCATCCTCCTTGCCCTCCTTGATGTTCACCTCCACCTCCAGCTGGCCGTTCTCGTGGTAGTACTTCTGCACGCCATCCCGCACACCGCTGTCGTTGAACAGGAAATCCTGGGCGAGTTGGCCGTTCGGGTGCCAGCGCTTGAAGATGCCGGTGTTCCGGTCGAGATCCCAGTTGCCTTGCTCCTCTGTCTTGCCGTCAGGGTAGTAGGTGACATACGCCCCGATCGGACGACCCATGCGGTAGTTGATCTCGCTCATCAGCTTGCCGTTCGGCCAGAAGCGCTTCCACAAGCCTGTGCGCTTGCTGTTGTTGTAGCGGCCCTCTTCGATCAGCTGTCCGTCCGTGTAGCCGGGCTTGTCCTCCTTCGGGGCTGTGATGCGCCACCAACCCTGCTTGCGGCCCATCTGGTCCAGCACGTTCAGGGTATCGGCCTGTCCACCACTGGCCTGAGCATGAGCCACGTGGCCGAGCGAGAGCAGCACAAGGACGAAAACGGGGAACAGGGCTGCGCAGCGGGAGATCATGTGCATGCGTGATCGCCCCCGCGAAACGGGAAAAAGCGGCCACGGGTTGCGCATGCCCCTTAGACCGCCGGGACCAGCCGGGGTTTGAGGTGGGCCATCATGTCATCCACCATCGCGCGCAGATCGAACTGCGGTTTCCAACCCCAATCGGCACGGGCGGCGGAATCGTCGATGCTGCGGGGCCATGAGTCGGCGTAGGCCTGCCGCTGGTCCGGAGCGTAGCTCATCTTCAACCCTGGAACGTGGCGGGCCACCTCGGCGGCGATCTGTTCCGGGTCGAAGCTCATGCCGGCGAGGTTGTAGCTGGTGCGCACCTTGATCTTCTCCGCCGGGGCCTCCATCAGGTCGATAGTCGCCCGGATCGCATCAGGCATGTACATCATCGGCAGCGTGCTCTTCGGGCCGAGGAAGCTCGTGTATACGCCATGCTTTATCGCTTCGTGGAAGATGTGCACAGCATAGTCTGTCGTGCCGCCCCCCGGGGCGCTCTTCCAACCGATCAGACCAGGGTAGCGGATGCTTCGCACATCCACACCGTAGCGTTGATGGTAGTACTGGCACCAGCCCTCACCCGCCAGCTTGCTGATGCCATAGACCGTACTGGGTTCGGTCACCGTGCGCTGCGGGGTCATGTCCTTGGGCGTGGTGGGTCCGAAGACCGCGATGCTGCTTGGCCAGTAGACCTTCTTCAATTTGCCCTCGCGGGCCAGCTCCAGGATGATCAACAGGCTCTCCATGTTCAGCTTCCACGCGAAGGCGGGATCCTTCTCGGCCGTCGCGCTCAACAACGCGGCGAGGAGGTACACCTCCGTGATGCCATGCTTGTCGATGATGCGTTCGATACCGCGACGGTCCGTGGCATCCACCATGGCGAAGGGGCCGTCCTGTTTCACTTGCGGCTCCTTGATGTCGGAAGCCACGACGTTCTCCGCGCCGAAGCGCGTTCGCAGGCCTTCCACGAGCTCAGTGCCGATCTGGCCGCTGGAGCCGATGACGAGGATCTTCTTGGACATGCGGCGAAGCTATTTCCCGGGCGGCATCGGCCTCCCCTCCGACCGTATTTTCGCGGCATGGATGCGCATCGCCTTCGCAATCTCTTGGGACCGGACATCCTCCGCGCCCGGCTGGAGCATGAAGGCGTGGCCCGCACCACCCTCTCCTTCTATCGCTATGTGCACCTGAAAGAGGTGGAAGCCCTGCGCCACGAGCTCTACGCCGAATGGGACTCGCTGGGTGTGCTCGGACGCATCTACCTCTCGCAGGAAGGCATCAACGCCCAAGTAAGCCTGCCGACGGCGAACCTCGACCGCTTCCGCGCTGCACTGGATGCGCACGAGGCTTTCGCGAACGTGCCGTGGAAGATCGCCGTGGAGGATGACGGCAAGAGCTTCCTCAAGCTCGCCATCAAGGTGAAGAAGAAGATCGTGGCCGATGGCCTTGCCGATGACGCCTTCGACGTGACGAACGTGGGCGAGCACCTCGATGCAAAAACCTTCAATCAGAAGATGGAGGAAGGCGCGATCGTTGTTGATATGCGCAACAACTACGAGTGCCTGATCGGGCATTTCGAAGGCGCCTACCTGCCGAAAGCCGATACGTTCCGCGGCGCCATTGAAGAGGTGGTGGAAATGCTGAGGAAGGAAGAGGCGAATGGCGAATGGTCAATGGTGAATGGAGAACGCGCGGAGGCCAACACGCAACGCGCAACCCATCAACACGCAGCGCAGCAACCCGAAATTCTCCTCTACTGCACTGGCGGCATTCGCTGCGAGAAGGCCAGCGCTTACCTGAAGCACGAAGGTTTTTCCAAGGTGAGCCAGCTGCACGGCGGCATCATCGACTATGCACGCCAGATCAAGGCCGAAGGTTTGAAGAGCAGGTACCTCGGCCAGAACTTCGTGTTCGACGAGCGGCTGGCCGAGCGCATCACGGACGACGTGGTGAGCACCTGCATGCAGTGCGGCACGAAGAGCGACCGCATCACCAACTGCCACGAGGCCGCCTGCAACATGCTGCTGGTGCAGTGCGAAGCGTGCGCAGCCAAGTATGCCGACTGCTGCTCACCGAGCTGCCGCGAGATCCACGTGCTGCCGGAGGAAGTGCAACGGGCCTGGCGCAAAGGCCGCAGCACCCGCAGCACCAAGACCAAGGCCATCAACGACCCCGAAGGCCTCCGCCGGCGCATCCGCGAAGAGGAGGATCTGCTCGCGCTGAACGGCACGCTCCATCCGGAGCTGACTTCCATCACCCCACAAGAAAAGACCAGCGCGTAGGCTTGCGCGAACGGACAACCCGCAACACGTAACGCGCCAACACGCAACCGGAAATGCCCATCTACCACACCCTCGGCAAGATCCCGCATAAGCGGCACACCGTGTTCAAGAACGGCAAGGACCGCTTCTACTACGAGCAGCTCTTCGGCACCATCGGCTTCGATGGCATGAGCACGCTGAGCTACCACGTGCACCGCCCCACCATGGTGAAGGCGCTGGGCAAGCCCAAGGACCTGACGCCCAAGATCGCCATCGAGAAGAACATGCGCTCGCTGCGGCTGCACGGCTTCAAGACCAAGCCCGAGAAGGACCACCTGGCCGCGCGCAAGACCATGCTCGTGAACAGCGACGTGGCCATCGTGCTCGCCGCGCCGCAGGCGAAGAGCGTGGACTACTTCTACAAGAACGCCGACTGCGATGAGATGATCTTCGTGCACAAGGGCAGCGGCACCCTGCGCACCTTCCTGGGCAACATCGATTTCAAGTACGGCGACTACCTGATGATCCCGCGCGGGATGATCTACACGATGGAGTTCAAGGACGCGGACAACCGCCT
>CAZYPC010000105.1:0-15532 GCA_964649165.1 uncultured Chryseobacterium sp. | reverse complement strand
TCAACGCGTTCAACTTCTTCGCCATTGGCCCGGGATGGACGCAGCTGCACCAGCTCCCACTCGCCTTCGGGGCGACACTGCCCGCATCGCCCTTCGTGGGGTCTCTCGTCCTGAGCTATGCGGACACGGATGGGGCGCACACATGCATCTTCCCCTTGGACAGCGTGGACCTTTGCCCGGCTGGGCCCTGCGCACCGCTTGCGGTCTTCGCTTACCAACAGGGCGGGCTGGTGGAGACCGATCTCGACTGGAGCGTAAGCGATGCGGAGAGTATCGTGCAAGCGAGCGGGGTCCTCCATTTGGACACGCTGGGCTTCGGCTACACGCTCGCTGAGCTCTGCCTTCCGCCGGGCAACTACACCTTGCACATGCAACAGGCTGTGCCCGCCGGGAACGTCATCTACGCGGGCGTGACCCGGGTGGACCTGGCGTGGAACGATGGGACCAATGCCCTGCTGCCCATCGGCGGAAGCGTAGACCTTCCCTTCAACTTTTACGAGTTGTGCTTCGACGACGCACAGGGGGTCACCGCACATGAAGAAGGCGGCCTGCGGACCATCCTGAACGGCCGAACGCTCCAGGTCCTTTCCGGCGATGGAAGCGCATTGGGCCTGCTGTTCCTCCTGGATGGGACGGGAAGGGCCGTGCGTTCACTGACCGCCCATACGGATCACGCTTCCTGCGACTTGTCCGATCTGGCCGCAGGGACCTACGTCATCATCGCGAATACCGAGAGCGGCCGCGTTACCCAGCGTTTCATCCTTCAATGAACCCGACCATGGACAAGAAGAACCTGCACACCCGTATCCGTGAACTTGATCGCCGCCAGTTCCTGAAGTCCGGCTCGCTGCTCACGCTCGGCTCGCTGATCCTGTCGCCACGGCTCTTCGGGAAGCCGGCTGCGCCAGCCGGAGGTGACTGCGATCCCACGACGGACGACATCCTAGGCCCCTACTACCTGGCCGGATCGCCCGTGACCACGCTGGTGGCCCAGCCCGATGAACCTGGCACCCGGCTCTTCATCTCCGGCACCGTGCTCAGCAGCGATTGCGTGACGCCCGTGCCCGGATCGATCATCGAAGTCTGGCAGGCGAACGATGCCGCCGTGTACGACACCTCTCCGGCATTCAACCTCCGCGCCACCTTCAGCAGTGATGACAGCGGGCACTACGCCTTCGAGACGATCATGCCCGGGGCGTACCTGAACGGCAGCCAGTATCGACCGAAGCACATCCATTTCCGGGTGAACAAGCCGGGCTTCCCCGAACTCATCACGCAGCTGTACTTCGAAGGGGATCCCTATATCGCGGCCGACCCCTGGGCTTCGCAACCCGATGCGATCCTACGCATCATTCCACTCAACGAACTGGGTGGTGGCGCGCAGGAAGGCGTGTTCGACATCGTGCTTGACGGGCAGGTCGGCATCAAGCCCAACCGCTTCGGCACAGATGGCGACCTGCTCCCGGTGTACCCGAACCCGATGCGCGAGCAGTGCAACATCCATTTCAATGTGTTCCATCCCGCACGCGTTGCTCTGCACATCGCCGACCTGAACGGCCGTGTACTGGTGACCTTGCTCGATGAGATCAAGGCGCAGGGACGCTACACCCTGTCATGGAACGGACGGGACAGTGCAGGTACTGATGCCGCGGCTGGCGCCTATCTCTGCCTGCTGCACATGGATGGCCGTCCCGTGAAGGCTCAACGCCTGGTGAAGGGCTGACAGGTCTCCGGCATCGTGCCCGGGGGCGGGCGTAGTGGCTTCGCCGGATCGCATGGGCCAATGGTCGAATGTCACTGGCGCTCGCTCGATGGCCGCAGGAATTTCGCGGCGTGAAATCCGCGTTCCCTCCGGCTCCTGCGCTCCCCAGCCGCCCGTTGCGGGCATCGGGGAACATGCGTGCCCGTGACTGGAGAGTGGTCCTGGCCCTGTGCATGGGCGTGGGCGGCCTGCTGCTGATGTTCGTGCTGTTCTGGCTCTGAGATCTCACGCGCCCCGCCAGTGGTCCAAAGCCACCACCGCAGCGGAAAGACCGATATAACCGGCCAGCACAACGGCCATCGTCAGCAACGCCGACGTCCAGCCCACCAAGCCAACGTCAAGGAAGGGATACGGATAGCCGCCCAAGCGCGGGCCGATCAGCATGACAACGATGACGTAGCCGATGGGGAACACCTGCCACCAGGCCACATGCGCCCAGCGCAGCCGTCTGCCGGGAACGCAGAGCAGCCAGTAGCTCACGTATGCGCACGGCATCAGGTAGTGCAGCAGGAAGGCCGCAGCCCACCAAGCCCGGTCCGGATGCCAGGCATCGGCCAGCAGGAAGTGGTACACCATACCTACCAGCGCCACGTAGACGAGCATCGCTCCCTGCGTGGCCGGAGCGCGGGCCCATCGCAACCACGGAGAGCGGTCCGCACGCAGCGCGGCCGTAAAGACCAGCATCACACCGACTCCGGTCAGGTTGGTCATGAAGGTGAAGAACTTGGTCGATGCGGCGAGCGCTCCGAGGCCCAGCTCCGGCCCCTTGCGCAGGAACAGGGTGAACTGCAGCAGGAGCGCAGCGCCCGTGATGACCGCACCGCCAACCGGGAGCCAGCGCCTGTTCGTCGCCACGTCCTTCACCTGTCCTTCCCGCATGGTGGCGAAGTTCATACCCGAACGGCACGCGGCTACATTGCCGCCCATAGCCATGACCATGAGCGACCACCTGAAGATCCCCTCTAGTCCGATGACGATCCGGTTCCAGGATTGCGACCCGTTCAACCACCTGAACAACGGCCGCTACGTGGACTACTTCCTCAACGCCCGGGAAGACCAGCTGCTGGAGCACTACAAACTGGACATCTACCGGATCGCGCGGGAGACCGGGCTCGGATGGGTGGTGAGCACCACGCAAATGGCCTTTCTCCGCCCTGCCTTCCTGATGGAGAAGGTGCTGATCGAAACGCAGCTCATCCGCCATGGCCGCAAGCACGTGGAAGTGGAAATGCGCATGTGGGACGAGACGAAGACCACGCTGAAAAGTTTCTGCTGGATGGGCTTCGTGCATTTCAACATCCGCACGAACAAGGTGCAAGAGCACTCGGCGGAGTACACCGCGCTCTTCGAGAACGTTGTGTCGCCGATCGAAGAGACCTCGTTCGATGCGCGGCTCAGGACGCTATCAGGTCGGATGGAAAGCCGATAGGACCGATCAATTGTTCCGGGCGAACAGCGGGTCACGCTGTTCATCGATGGCCTGCTTGCGATCCTCCACCATGAGCCTGGCACGAGCATGGCGCGGGCGCTGGCCGCAGTTGGCCCGCGCCGTGGTGTCGTACGGATGCGCCTTGTCCAGATGAGCGAGGAACTGCCGGTCGAGTTCTCCCAGCGCGCTCACCAGGAAATCGTACCGCTTCGCCAGCGACCGGTAGCGCGCCAGTTCATGATCCAGGTGCACGTGCACCTCGCCCTGGTGCTCCGTGCTACCGTTGAGCGCCGCGCGAGCGAACGCACCGGCATGCTGCAGTATCGGATCCGTGATCGTGGCCATGCGGGCTCAAAGGTAGGCTGTCAGCGAAGGGAACGGGCCGCCCTTCCGTGAGCGGCCCGCTTTCCAGAACGTCCAAAGCTCCCGGGAGCACGGCGCTGTTCTCGCGCCCCGGATGTCGGACCATCGGTGAAACTACCCCGCGTTGCGCAGCAGCGATCGGAATGGCCCGCCAACTTGCGGCCGTCCTATACAGGTCCGATAAGCCCCGTTCGTTGTGACGTGCACGTTCCGTCCCGCAGCGGGCAGCCGTTCGGTGCATGTGAGACGTCCTTCGCGCATGCGGTCCTCTCCCACCTGCGCGCTGTGCCTGCTGGCCTCGTCGTTCCAGGCGCAGAACCTGGTGAACAACGGCGACTTCGAAGCCTACAGCGCATGCCCGGACTATGTGAGCCAGATCGATCGCGCCATCGGCTGGTCCCGCCCGACCAACGGCACCAGCGACTACTTCAACGCCTGTCTCGGCGTGCCCTTCAGCATGAACGTGCCGGACAACCAGATGGGCGACCAGGCGGCACTCTCCGGGAACGGCTACGCTGGAATCTATGCCTTCTATGAGAACAACGACGTTCAGACCCAGACGAACCCCTACCGTGAATACGTTACGCACGCCCTGGACACGCCTATGATCCCGGGCACGGCCTATCACATCGCCTTCCGCGTAAGCCTGGCGGATGTGAGCAAATTCGCGGTGGACGACCTTGGAGCGCTCCTGAGCACCACTATACCGCATCGCGACGACGAGAGCCCGATCGTGGCCGCGCCGCAGGTCACCCATGGCAGCGGCTCCTGGCTGGATGACAAGAACGGATGGACCTTGATCGAGGGCTGCCTCATCGCCGACTCGGCCTATGCGTTCATCACCATCGGCAACTTCAACGCGCCGGAGAACACGCCCTTCCTGGAGGTATCCACCGACTACCCGCTCACCTGGTTCTGCTATTACTACGTGGAGGACGTGGAGGTGAGCGCGCTGCCTCGACCTGACCTCGGCCCCGATGTGGAGATGTGTGAAGCCACCACGCTCCAGGTGATCGATCCGCAGGACGCCATCACCTATGTCTGGTCGACCGGAGCGACCGGTACCACCATCGCCGTTGACAGCAGCGGCACGTACACGGTCGAGGTCCTTTCCAACGTGGGCTGTGTTGTGGCGGACACGATAATTGTCAGCATATACCCGCACTTCCCGCTCGACCTCGACGCCACCGTGAGCAACGACTTCTGCCTTGCACCCATGCTCACGCTCAACACAGGTCCACTGCCCCTCGGTGCCGAAGCACATTGGTCCACCGGGATGACCGGGGCGGTCTGCGATGTATTCACGCCAGGTCCGTACACCGTGACCGTTTCTTCTCCAGGACATTGTCCGACCAGCGCCACCATGGAGGTCGTGAATACCTGCGCAGAAGGTGTTTACGTCCCGAACGCCTTCAGCCCTGACCAGGACGGCCGCAACGAGATCTGGCAACCGGTGAACCTGGGGAACTCCGCTGCGCGCATGCACTTGCGGGTGTTCGATCGCTGGGGCTCGGTGGTGCTGGACCAGCATGCTCCGGATCCCGCGTGGGATGGCACGCTGAACGGCGCACCCGCCCCGGCGGGCCTGTACGTCTGGCGCCTGGACATCCGGGACGAGGGCATCGCGCACGACCTCACCATCACCGGGCACGTGACACTCCTGCGCTGATCTTCGAAGGACAGCACCGCCCGATCGTGCATCTTCGCGGCCCTTTCGCCGCATGAAGAAGATCTCCGACAGCCGCAAGCTCCTGGGCGCCACGAGCACCACCACCTTGAAAGAGCTGAACACGCTCTACAAGGGCCTGATGAAGCAGCATCATCCGGACCGCTTCCAGGATGAGGTGCAACGCCAGGAGGCCGAGGCCACCAGCCAGCATGTGATCGAGTGTTACAAGTTCCTGGAGAGCATCCACCCGGAAACGCATGATGCGAACGCGGCTGAATTCGAGAAGACCGTGGCCAGCAACATCGGCAACTGGCACTACCAGCACATGACGCTGCACATCACCTTCGGTGACGGCAGCGCCTATGAGTTCTACAGCGTGGATCCCAAGACCTACAACAAGTTCGTGAACACGGACGGCAACACGCGCTTCGCCCGGCGTCACATCTTCGGGAGCTTCACGCACCGCAAGGTTTCCGGCCCGAAACCGGCGGAAGCGCAGGCGCAGGGGTAGTCCCGGTTGTGCATAAATCGACGGTGCCGCTTCGAGCCAACCCTCTAACTTGACCTTCCCAAACGGAAGGCCATGGTGAAGCTTCGCGCAGTGCCGGCCACTTGGCTGGCGGTCACGTTCGTGAACGTCGGTGCCCAATCGCTCACCCCTACGGTGGTGGCCACCTCGGGCGCATCGTTCCAGGCCGGAGGCTTGCAACTCGATGCCACGGTGGGCGAACCGCTCAACGCGTTGCACGAAGCGGGCGCGGTGCGGCTGAACGAAGGATTCCAGCAGGCCGAGCCGATCCGCCTGCACCTGAACATGCAGGTCTTCTTGCAGGGACCCTTCAACAGCAGTTCGGGTACGATGAGCGACGCCTTGCGCAGCGCGGGGTACCTACCCCTTACAGAGCCATACTCCGCACTTGGCTTCATCCAGCATGGAAGCGGAGGTGAACGAACCTCATCGCCCGTGCTCTCGGTCGCCGGCAACGATGCGGTGGTGGACTGGGTCTCCCTGGAGCTTCGCGATGCCGCGAACAATGACTCCGTGGTCTCGACGCGCAATGCATTGTTGCAACGCGACGGCGATGTGGTGGAGACCGATGGCGCGAGCGCGGTGGCCTTCCGGGCTCCGCCTGCCTCCTACTTCCTGTGCGTGAAGCACCGCAACCACCTGGCCGTTCTCACCAATGCCGCGATCCCCATCGGCAACACCGCTACTACGGTGGATCTGACGGACGGATCCACGCCCACCTTCGGAACGGAGGCGCAGCGCGTTGTTGGCGCCGTGCGGATGTCATGGAGCGGTGATGTGAACGGCGACGCGACGTTGAAATACACAGGTTCCGGTAACGACCGCGATCCGCAACTCATCAGCGTCGGAGGAACTACCCCGAACCACGTCGTGAACGGCTACACCCGGACGGACGTCAACATGGACGGGGCCACCAAATACACTGGTCCTTCGAACGACCGCGACCTCATCCTGCTGAACGTCGGCAGCACGACGCCGAACACCGTGCGCAACGCCCAGCTTCCCTGACCGCCACTTTCCGCAATGCCAGCGCCGGGCTTCGGCGCCTATCGTATGAGCACCTTCCGCCTCTCCACCATCGCGGCCGCGAGCTTTCTCCCGCTCGCCCTGCTCGCACAAGTACCTCAAGCCATCAGCTACCAGGCCGTGCTGCGGGACCCCGCCTCGGGTACACCCATGAGCGGTACGACGGCCACCGGTCGCTACGTTCTGCGCGCGGGCGTTCCACTGGGTCCGGCGGTGTACGAGGAAACGCAGGCGATCACCACGAACGACCAGGGGTTGTTCACCGTTCAGGTGGGCCGTGGCACACCGGTAGCGGGAAGTTTCAGCTCCATTACCTGGGGCAGCGGATCCTACTTCCTCGAGGTGAGCCTTGACATCGGAAATACCGGCTCGTTCGTCACAATGGGCACACAGGAACTACTCAGCGTGCCTTATGCCCTGCACGCGGCGAAAAGCAGCAATGTGCCGGATGGTACCGAGGTCGGACAGATCATGCATTGGGACGGAACTGTCTGGGTGGTCGACAGCGGACTGTACGTGCATCAACGAAAGCTCGGGATCGGTGTTCACGAACCGGACGCCCCGCTCGCGCTCAAGACCGGCGGGGGTAGTTACAAACTCTTCAGCGTGACCGGTCAACCAAGTCCCGTCGGGGAATCGGCTCGTTTCTCGGCCTCACTTCCGGAAACCACCACCGCCAGTGGGTTCGACCTTGCCGAGGAGGCGACCGGCGGGAGTGCCAGCAGGCTGTTCATCCAACGGGGAACGGGCAACATCGGCATCGGAACGACCGCACCCGCGGCCAGGCTGCACACCCGCGGCACCTCCGGTGGAGTCGGTGCCGTGGTCTCGAAAGTCAGCAACTCCGATGTGACGACCAATGCCGGTTGGGGAGTAGGGCATGTCCATGATGCATCGCCCGAGAGCGATGGCAGTTTCGTCCTGTTCGAGGACCTGTGGCCGGAGGCTAGCGACTCCGACTTCAACGATGCCGCGCTGCGCGTGATGCACGGCGGCAATGTGGGCATCGGGAGCCTCCATCCACCGGCCATGCTCACGGTCGGTAAGCGTGACGCGCTTAAAACCTACTTCGAGACCGGTGACATCCCCACCCAGGATGACTTCTCCTTCCGGCTGACCGATAGCACCGGGTTCAGCGTCGAGCAGGGAATGCCTGGGAGTTCCACCAGTCGCTTCTTCATCGA
Organism: uncultured Chryseobacterium sp.; assembly: GCA_964649165.1. Classification (GTDB taxonomy): domain Bacteria; phylum Bacteroidota; class Bacteroidia; order Flavobacteriales_F; family PHOS-HE28; genus PHOS-HE28. Next base: position 7,570 of record CAZYPC010000105.1, on the reverse strand, counting down.
ACAAGGCACAGGCAACGTGGGCATCGGCACAACAACGCCGGCGGAGAAGTTCTTCGTACATGCCGTGCACAATGGCCACTCCGTGGGAATGCGGGTGAGCAATGGCGCAGTATCTTCCAACGACGGATGGACACTGGGGCATGTTGATGATGATGTGATCCCTGCGCGCAGCGGGGCCTTCGCGTTGATGGAAGCGCCGGGGTCCGGTGGTGGCGCTGGCGGTTCGCGCATGGTGGTGATGCCCGGTGGCAACGTGGGCATCAACGAGGAGATGCCGTACGCCACGTTGCACGTGACGAAACCGGCCTCCGACCCTACCGAGCCCATAAGCTTGAACGAGAATACCGGCATCGCCATGCTTGGGCCCTTGGAACAGCACCTCGTCATGGATTCCCGAAGTATCCAAGCGCGGCACCTCTTGGGCGGAGCGACCTCCATGATCGGAAGCGCAGGCATCCTTCGTCTACAGCCGCTCGGCGGCGACCTCATCATCCACGATGCCACGACGGACGCCTCCAGGACATTCACGATCAAGGACGATGGCAGGGTCGGCATCGGCACCGCCTCGCCGGACACGCGGCTCCACGTGAACCGTGATCCTGCGGATCCATCCTCCCTGGTAGGCCTCCAGGAAAACACCGGCATCGCCGTCTTCGGTCCCATCACGGACAACATCGCCCTGGACCATCAAGGCATCCAGGCGCGCCACCTGTTCGCCGGGAGTACTTCCGTGGTCGGCAGTTCTGGTCTTCACCTGCAACGGCTAGGTGGGGACTTGTTGATCCATGACGGTGCCACCACCGAAGGTGCCAGGGTGGTCGTGAAGGACAATGGCAATGTCGGTATCGGGGTGGTTGAACCCACCGCTCCGCTCACCATCCGGTCCAATGCGGGCGGCGGTGTGATCCGAGCGGTGGAGAGCGAGAACGGTGGCTCGAACGAGAATTGGGATTTCGGTTTCGTGGCGCCCGGCACGCCACAGAGCGGATTCGGTCTGATGGATGCGAGTTCCAACACAGCACAAACGCGCCTGTTCATCGCCAGCGGATCGGGCCATGTAGGTATCGGGAACAGTGCACCCATCGAACGGCTGCATGTAAGCGGCGCTGTAGTACTGGGTGATTCCGAGAGCCCATCCCCGCCCAACGGTACCATCCGATATACCGGCACCGACTTCGAGGGCCGCAGCGCCGACGAATGGATACCCTTCGACGCGGGTTGGAGGCGCACGGTCTCCAGCAATGACATCCACCACAATGCACGCGTGGGCATCGGTACATCCACACCTTCCTCCGCACTCGATGTGGTGGGCCAGGGTTCTCCCACGGAAGGAGGATCGGCGGCCTCCGTCGGCTTCATCGACTCTATGGTGAACCTGATCGATGATCGCGAATTCATCGGACTGCGCGTGTATTCCTTGAGTACGGGAAGCCCTGGTGGCACGCGCAAGAACATCGGGCTTTACGTTTCCGAGGTCGGTGGTCAGGCATCACCACATCATAACCTCGCCGCCGTGCTGAACGGGAACACGGTGATCGGCGACCTGCACCCCACCTCATCCCTCGTGGGCAATGGCGGCACCAACGTGCTCGCCATCCAGAACGGAACGGCTCCCTCGTCGGTGCCGAGCAGCACCAGCGGCCTGCCTGATGCGGGTGTGCAGATCTGGTCCGCAAGCAACGCCATGGGCGCTTCGGTCTTCCACGTGATGAACGGCAACGGTGATGTGATCACCCTCGCGAAACAGAACCCGCTCTATACCGCCGACATGGGGCAGGTCAACCCGGTCTACGACGCGAGTACCGCAGCCATCATCGAGAACATGCGCACGCGCATCAACCAACTGGAGACCATCATGAAGAGCCTGGGGGTGCTGGAACCCTGAGGACAAGCGCGGCTTACGCCCCAGGCGACGGCACCGGTCATTCGGGCAGATCGATCCCGGTGGGACCGCGCTGCGGCCGCTGACCGTAATGGGGAAGATCGCCCGAACGGAACCACAGCGGTTTCAAGAAGACCTGTGCTTCCGATGGTAACCGTAGCTGCGCGCATCCATTTTCCCCAACCCGTTCCATGACCGGTGTATGAGAACGTGCTTGACGCCCATCGCTCCAACAGAAAAGACCGCCCCTGGGAGCGGTCCTTCCTACCATCGCGGACGTACCACCGTTCGGCGCGACAGGTCTTCCGAATGCGACGTGAAGGTGGGCCGGGGCTCATGGCTCAGTGGAGCTTGATGTGATGGAACGGGAAGATTGGCGCACGGAGCGGGAAACGCCCGGTCCAAAGGCCAGGTCCGCACTCCACGAATGGGACCATCGACCTGTAATTCCTGGGCTCACCCGATGTGGTCATAGTGTCGCCGTTGCGCAATTTGGCGCACCGATCGATCACGCTTGGGGACCGTCCTTATCAATGTCCTGCTCGTCTGCGCGCTGGCCGTGCCGTTCACCTGGCTCGCCCTGCGCATGCGGATGCTCTCCCTCGGAGGCGGCATCATGGCAGCGCTCATCGCGCTCGCCGTGGTCGCCTCCCAGGGTTGGGTCTGGCTCGGCCCGCTCTTCCTCTTTATGATCAGCGGCGTGCTCCTGGGCCGCTTGAACCCTGGGCACGGTCCGGGGATCAAGAGCGACCGGACCGATGCCAAGCACGGCCGGCCGCGTGATGCGATGCAGGTCTTCTGCAACGGGGGCATCTATGCGCTGCTGGCGGTGGCCGATGACTTCCATGCGGATGTGTGGATGACCATCAGCATCTGCACCGCCATGTGCGATACCTGGGCAAGCGAGATCGGTATGTATGCGCGCTGGACCACCATCAACATCGCTACCCTGCGCAGGGTTCCACCGGGACTTTCGGGTGGGATCAGCCTCGCTGGCACACTTGGCGGCTTCGCGGGGGCGATGCTCATGGGTCTGTTCATCTGCGCGATCACGACCGGCCATACCCCCCAACCCGGTTGGCCTGTGGCCGCGATCAGCGTGATCCTCTTTACTTGGGCGTCCCTGTGGTTCTCCGCCTTCGCCATGGGCGGCATGCTGCTGGACAGTCTGCTTGGCGGGCTGCTCCAGCCCAAGTTCGACGATGGTGCCGGCGTGGGTGACACGGGTGCGAGACAGGTCTCCGGACTGCTGTGGATGACCAACGATGTAGTGAACCTGGTGAGCAATGCGCTCACCGTGACGCTCGCTGCGGTGCTACTACAGTGAACCGGTGTGCCTCTGGACATCGATCGCCACTCTCATGTGATCCGCCGCCAAGTACTGGCCCGCTGACGCCACCTGCTCGATCCTGCCGACCATCCTCTCCGGCCGAACTTTGATTTGGGCATTCTCGGACCCAACGCCGTGGATCTCGCGGCACACATCGAACAGACATGCCGATCAAAGCAGGGAATATCACGATCACCGCCAAGGGGACCACACGAGATTACGGTCGATACTATCCCAAGGTGGCGGATTGGGTGGCACACTATGAGCAACGCGTAGCAGGGCACCTGGGAACGATACGCTCTTCCAAGACGGGCGCGGCACTTCTCAGGGCAGTGGCTAAACCGATCAAGATCCGGCCCTTGGAGAACCCGCGCGAAGTGAATGCCTTTGCCCGCGCGGAGGACTGTCTCGACTCCATCGAGTTGTTCGCCGATGCCGCTATGTGCGGCAGCACGGACATCCTTGACATGGGAACAGGCCTCGGTTCAGCTTCCACTGTTTTCTTCACCCCCGGTACCTGGACCCCCGGCGACCGGCTCATGAACAAGAAATTCTCGCCGGATGACCCCGGAGCCCGACCAGATGAAGTCCTCTTCCACGAACTCGTCCATGCCGTCAGACAAGGGCATGGTGAACGGGATCGCACGCCGATGAAGGACGACTTCGACCGGGTGGACGAGTTCCACGCCATCATGATCTGCAACATGTACTGTTCCGAACGCGGACGACCGCTACGCCGGAGCCACCATGGCAACAAACCCATGGACCGGAAGTTCTCTTCGGATGCCTTCGTGTTCTATGCCTGGTACAGCGAACTTGTAAGCAAGTTCGTCTCGGACCTGCCCGATCTGTCCCGCGAACTGAAGGGGGTCCGCTGTCCCTTCAATCCCATCCGCGAGCACTACGACTACCAAGAGGTGTTGCGCCAGATCGAGATCGACAGAAGGACGCCCAGGCCGGGTTACGAGTAGCACCAGTGGTTCCGAGGATATGGCCGAGGATCCGCACGGCGGCGGCCCTGTTGGCCCGCGCACTCACCAGCACTCCACCACAGCCGTACCCGCGTACGGCACGCAATTCACCGCGCCCAGGCAGTTCTCGCCGCGCAACCGGAGGGTGATGAATCGGCGCTCTGGACCGGACGCGCCGTGGTACGCCACCACCACCGGGAACCAGCTGAGCGGATGCACGCGCGCCTCGAACCACCGTGTGTCCGTCGCGCTGAGGAGGCGCCGATCAGAGCTTCACCAACCGCTGCCGACCGATGGGCCCGGCACCATCGCGGATGAGCAGTTCATACGTGCCGATGCCCAGACGTTCCAGCCGGATGAGGCCCTGACCATCCACGCGGCCGGTGCTCACCAAGCGCCCCATCGCATCGCGCAATTCGTAGGGGGTGCCCGCCGTGCATTCCACGCGGACATGGTCCGTTGCCGGATTGGGCCAGGTGCGCAACACCGGGACCGGTGGCGTGGCCAGGCCCAGGGGATCGGTGAAGCACGGACCGTAGAACGTGAACGGCATGGGCACCGGCAAGGACCAGCTCACAGGCGCGGACGGGCCATCGATGCCACCGCCGATGGACACGCCTGAGAACGGCTGCCCGCCGCTGGGCGGACCCAGTGGTGCCACTTCCATGGTATAATTGCCAGGGGGCAGGCAGGCATAGCCGGTATCGGCCTGCTGTTCATCGCTCAGGGTGAAGGTCCCCAGCGCCATCAGCTCGGCATCCTCGTTGTAGATGTTCCAGGCGAAATCGCCCGTGGTAATGCCGCCGCCCAGGTTCTGCAGCGTGGTCAGCATGGGAATACAACCCGCCATCGGGCACAAGGGGAATGGGCCGGCGAACGTGCAGGCCGCTCCATCGAACCCGTTACAGTGGAATTGCAGGGCGCCCTCGGCGATGTTGTCCGACAGGTCCACACCTTCTTCCAATTGCAGCGTGTGCCAGTAGTCCACATACCGGTCCAGGTAGGGGAAGGGTGCCGATTCCTGGGCCAGGGTATCCCCGCCCGTTCCGAGGAGCACGAGGTAGGGATCGAACAGCGTGTCCAACAAGTAGTGGTAGCTGTGTACCACGAGCGCGCCATCCACGAACGGTTGCCATTCCACGCTGTTGAGGACCAAGCTGTCGCATGAAGGTCCCGCACCGGTGACGGTGAAGGTGTGCTCCGGCTCCGGTGCGAAGTCACCGACGTTCAACGCGACGAAGCTGACGGTGTACGTGCCTGCGGCCAGTTGCCCCACCGCAACCACCTCGGTGTGCGGCACGATCACCGTGAAGCCCCCGGGGTCCGCCGCCACGATGGAGATGACCACCTCATTCCCGATCACCTGCGCACTTGAACTGACGACATACGCGCCCGTGCTGGAAAGACCGCCAATGAGGCTCAAGCTCACGTCGTCCGCCGGTGTGGGCTGCGCCGGTTGCACCTGTATGGCGTCGATGTAGAAGTAGGTCTGCGCACCGACGGTGGCAGCACAGGCAAGCAAGAGGCAGAGTATGGTTGTGCGCATGGGCTGGAGGTTGGTACAAGGACGGCGGACGGTGCGGCGGCGCTGCCTGAAGCCAAGGTATCCGTGTCCGGATCGGGTTGACGTAACGCCACAGGTGCTGTGAAAAGGGAGGTCAGCCAGTCAACACCCCGATATATCCTACGCAGCATGAGTACGGATCTTCGCCAACGGCTCAGTATGTGCTGCGGGTCTATGATGGAGATGCCGCGCGGGTGATCAAAGTGATGGCTGAGCGGTAGTGGGTACTCAACGCACGACGACGAAACGCCCGACTTGTCCCGATATAACATCCGCCGCACGCAGCAAGTACGCGCCGGGCGCCATCCCATGCACCGCGAAGCTGGCACTGGTGCTGCCACGCGTCGGTGACCAACTGCTCACCACGCGGCCTTCCGCATCGAGCACGTCGAAGCGCGCGGGTAGGGGTTGGGCGGCAGTGATGCTGATCACATCGGTCACGGGGTTCGGGCTGAGGACGAAGCCGGGTGAGGCCGCTTCTTCCACACCGACCAGCAGACCATCCAGCGAGGCCACATAGCCGTAGGACCAGCCGGAAATGAAATGCCCCACGATGAAGGTTTTTCCCGATGGTGCCACGGTGATGTCCTCTATCTCATGGTCCGATATCCAATCCCATGGAAAGGAGCCCGGTGCCTCGCAGACCAGGAGTCCGTCGTCGCCAAAGGACGGGTCCACCTGGCCTTGCTCATCGACGATCACGAAGAAGAACTCACGATACGTGTTGCCGATCATCAGCGTGCGGCCATCATACAAGCGACGCAGCATTGCGCCGGGTTGCGATAAGAGGGGTGGTAGCGTCTGGGACGCAATGCCCGCCGTACCGAAGCTCGCATCGAGGGTGCCACCGGGCGTGAACTTCAGCAGGCCTGGCTTCTCGTTCCCACCACCGGCCGGGAAGATGGCGCCGGTTACCAGAAAGGACCCGTCGTCGTTGAGCAGGATGTCCGTTCCTCGCGTGACCTCGAAGTCCTCGACTTCTTCAGGCGCATAGAAATAGCCGACACCGTTGTTGAAGGTGGTGTCCCGCACGCCGTTCGCGTCCAGTCGCAGCACGATCAAGCGGTTCGCGGTCGAATCCGTGAACGCCTCGCCCGTGACGATGAGGCTGCCATCCGGCGCGATGTCCACCGCGTGGGCCTCAGCCCAGATGTTGTCAAGTCCGAAGGTGAAGCCGCCGTGATCCGCGAAGGTGGTATCCACGGCGCCGCTCGGCATCAGGCGCGCAATGAGCAGCTCGGACCCCGTCTTACCTGCGAGCAGCACGCGCCCATCAGCTTGTTCCAATCCATCGAAGATATCCCCGAAAGGCCCTGGCAGATCCTCGTTCCAGACTTCCCCTCCCGTCCCGAAGGTATTATCGGGTTCTCCGGCGCTATCAAGGCGCCTGATCAGCATGCCATAGAATCCGTTGGTGTCCACCATGGATACGTACAGCACAGAGTCCGGACCCAGATCCACCAAGGCTTTACCCTCCTGGATCACCCAGCCCGGGTGCTCTTCGATCCATTTGCCCTGATCATGGTAGGACATGTCCGGCAGGCCGTCCGGCAGCAAGCGGCACAGCACGCCTCCGTTCCAACTCCACTTGCCGCAGACCAGCACGGTGCCGTCCGGGCGGACGGTGGCATCGTGGAACTCCACCTGATCCAAGGGGCCGGTGGAAGTGGTGTAGGCGAAGCCTTCGCCCTCGCCGTAACCCGGTTCGAAGGCGCATTGCCCAAAGGCAAGGTTGTACAAGGTCCAAGCCGCGATGGTGGAGAGAATGTCGGTGCGCATCATGCCAAAGTAGTCCGTTGCAGAAGACCTCAGCTTTTGCTCAG
>CAZYPC010000104.1:0-15625 GCA_964649165.1 uncultured Chryseobacterium sp. | reverse complement strand
ATCAAACCGGGCAGGCCCTTCTACAGCGACGACCACCACCCGATGAGCTGCTGGCAGGGCAGCGGCTTCGAGTTCGCACGCGGCACCATCGAGGACTTCGCCGATGGCCAGATCTGCCGGGGGATCCTGATCAACGGCCCGACCATGCGCTACACCGCCTGGTGGTACGACAATGGAACCGTGCGCACCGCCGATCAACTCGTCTGGCGCTGGCACGCGCTCAAGGGGGCCGCGCCCTTTCGGCTGATAAACGTTACGGCCGATACACCACAGGCCTTGATGCGCGAAGTGGCGCGCGCGTTCAAGATGTTCCCGTCCGTCAACACTGATCGGGGCGTTGATTCCCCGGTGCGAGCGTGATGTGACCAGGCGTGTATCACCTGTTCCATAGTTCCTGGCCTGGTCCTGCGCGGCTTACCGGAAACATGTGTTCCATCGACCGGGTTTGGCACAACGCTGGACAAGGAGCAAAAACTCCTCCGCTATGCCACGCCGCAAAAAGATCGTCCTCTCCCAGCCCATCAAAGAAGGCCTCAAGACCTTCAAAGTCCGTCTGGATGCGCGCACCATCATCACGCTGTCCAAATTGGAGGCTCTGGCCTTCTGGAAGCAGCGCTACCCGAACGCCGAGGTGATCGGCTGAAGGACTTACTCCCCGATATCTTCATTCCAGAGCTCCGGCTCCGCGGCGATGAACTCCTCCATCATCTGCACGCACTCCGGCAGGTCCAGGTCGATCACCTCCACGCCGTGACTTTCCATGAAGGCCCTGGCGCCGGGGAAGGTGCGGCTCTCGCCCACGATCACCTTCTTGATCTTGAACTGCACGATGGTGCCCGCGCACATGTAGCAGGGCATCAGCGTGGAATAGATCACCGTGCCCTTGTAGCTACCGATGCGGCCCGCGTTGTTGAGGCAGTCCATCTCGCCATGCAGGATCGGGTTCTTCTCCTGCACGCGCTTGTTGTGGCCCTTGGCGATGAGCTTGCCGTCGCGCACCAGCACGGAACCGATGGGGATGCCACCCTGTGACCGGCCCAGGCGGGCTTCGGCGATGGCGGCTTGCATGAATTCGTCAGTGTTCGACATGCTCAGTTGGTCTGGAGAGTTGATCGAAGTTCACCCGCTTCGTTCTTGCCGCAAACACCACAATACTCAGCCTCATTCTCCTTGTTGCCACACCACTTGCACCCCTTTGGCTCCTTCAGCGGGAATAGAAGAACAATGAAGTAGCCGAATATCGGGGTGGTGATGAAGCAGATGATCAACGCACCCAGAAAACCACATGTTCGCCTACGACCATCCTGCCAAGCCATCCCAACGGCCAACAGCGCGAAAATGCCGACGATGATCTCCATGCCTCAACCCTTGTAGTGCTTCGGCTTTTTCTTCGCCAGCGCCTCCGCCGGCTCGGGCACCCAATGGTGCAGCCCACCGGCCAGCTCATCATTGAAGCTCTTCGGGATGTTCCCGGCGGTCGTGCGTTCGGCCCAGGTGAGGTGCTGCTTCGCGTCATCGCGGCGCTCCATGGTGATGCAATCCTCCACGGGGCAGACGAGCGAGCAGAGGTTGCAGCCCACGCAGTTCTCGTCGATGATGCTCGGGACACGGTTCGCGGGATCGCTGCTTAGGGCGATGGCCTGGTGCGCGCCGTCCTCGCAGGCGGTGTAGCAGAGCTGGCAGCCGATGCACTTGTCCTCGTTGATGTTGGCGGTGACCTTGTACTTCAGGTTGAGGTCTTCCCAGTGCTTCACGTTGGGCAGCGCCTTGCCACGGAAGTCCTCGATGGTCTTGAAGCCTTTCTCGTCCATGTAGCGCTCGATGCCCGGCAGGATCTCGCGGATGATGCCGAAACCGAAGTGCATCACGGCAGTACACACTTGAACGGTCGTGGCCCCGAGCAGGATGAACTCCACGGCATCGCGCCAGTTCTCCACACCACCGATACCGCTGATCGGCAGGTTCACCTCGGGGTGCTGCGCGCAATTCTTCACCATGTTCAAAGCGATGGGCTTCACCGCAGGACCGCAGTAGCCACCGTTCGTGCTCTTACCATCCACTACCGGATACGGCACGAACTGGTCGATGTCCACGCCCACGATGCTTTGGATCGTATTGATCAGGGAGATCGCATCGCTTCCACCAGCCCGGGCCGCGCGCGCCGGACGAGTGATGTCCGAGATGTTCGGCGTCAACTTGGTGATCACCGGGACCTTCGCCACCTCCTTCACCCACTCCACGATGGTCTGCAGCACCTTCGGCTCCTGCCCCACCGCGCTGCCCATGCCGCGCTCGCACATGCCGTGCGGGCAACCGAAGTTCAGCTCGATGCCATCGGCACCGGCGTTCTCCACATCGCGGATGATGTTGTGCCACTCCTCGCGCGTCTCCACCATCAGCGAAGCGATCACCGCATTGTCCGGGAACCGCTTCTTCACCTCGCTGATCTCGCGCAGGTTGTCACGCAACGGCCGGTCGGTGATGAGCTCGATGTTGTTGAAGCCCACCATCCGCTTGTCGCGGTAGTTCACGCTGCCGTAGCGGCTGCTCACATTCACCACGGGCACACCGAGGGTCTTCCAAACGGCGCCGCCCCAGCCCGCGTCGAAGGCTTTCATGATCTGGTAGCCGCTGTTGGTGGGAGGCGCTGAGGCCAGCCAGAAGGGGTTCGGGCTTTTGATACCGGCGAGGTTCGTCCTTAGGTCTGCCATATCTCAGTTCGGTGTTTCCCGATTGAAAGGTTCCGCCACCACTTGAAAGTCATCCTCGTACACAACGTACCCTGGTCGTTCCGTTTTGATCACCCTTATGGGAGTGCCGTGTCGTTCGAGCAGGCGTTTCAATTCATAGAGTTTGGTGATCACTTCCTGCTTTTCATCCTTCATCCATGAGATGCCTCGCGTATTCCGATGGTAGTCGTTCTTCTTACGAGAAAACTTGGTCGGCGTCGGAAGGTGCGTATCGAACCATGCCCGCAATGTCTTCAGTTCATGTTCGTCTTCCCCGACAAGATCCCCGTTGTCCAGCGCGTCGAGCATAAGGCTAAAGATGCCAATGGTTCTTCCGGTCAACTCATTCATCTCCTCGCCAACAAAACGCAAGTACATCATCGATCACCGCTTTAGCCATTGATCGATCCCATGCGCTGCCTTCTTCGCTTCTGCAGCTGCGTTCACCACTTCCACTCCACCATTCACCGCATCGCCAGCCGCGAAGTACTTCGGGTTGCTGGTCTGGTAATGTTCGTTCACCACGATGCGCCCACGATTGTCCAAGATGCGGCCCTTCTGATCGAGCTTCACCCCGCTGATCTGCTCCAGTAGTTCAACCTGCTTGCCTTGACCGGTCCCGAGCAGCACCATGTCGCATGGTTCCACGAACTCGCTGCCGGGGACGTTCTCCATCTTCCCATAGGCCGAGCGGGTGCGGATGAACCTCACGCCCGTTACGCTTCCATTGCCGAGGATCTCCACCGGCACCACGTTGAACAGCGCCTTCGCGCCGCTCTTCTTCGCGAGGTCGAACTCGAAGCTGTAGGCACCCATCTCCTCCGGTCCGCGGCGATACGCGATGATCACGCTCTCCGCGCCCATGCGGCAGCTTTCGCTAGCGGCATCCATCGCGGTATTCCCGCCACCGAGCACGATCACCTTGCTGCCAACGAGCGTTGATTGGTGCTTGTTCCGCAGCTCTTCCACGAACTCCAGCGCGCCCATCACACCGCGTTTGTCCTCGCCGGGCACACCGAGTTTCGACGTTCCACCCAGGCCGATGCCGATGAAGATGGCGTCGTACTCCTTCTCCATCTGGTCCAGATCCGCGCGACCGGTCACCGGCTTGTTGTAGTGCACATTGAAACCGAACTGCTCCTGCAGGTAGGTCATCTCGTCCAGCGCCTCCTCGTTGGTGAGCTTGTACGGTGCCACGCCATACACGCAAAGCCCGCTGGGCTTCGCCTTCGCTTCGTAGATGTCCACATCATGCCCGAGCATCCGCAGTTCGCATGCGCACGAAACACCCGCCGGCCCCGCACCGATCACCGCGACCTTCTTGCCCGTGGGCTTACCGGTGATGAACAGCTTCTTCTTCGCACGGATCACCTTGTCGGTGGCATGTGCCTGCAAACGCCCGATCTCGATCGGCTTCACATCGCTGTTGTTGTACACGCAGGCACCTTCGCAGAGTTCCTCGGTCGGGCATACGTTCCCGCACGCATGACCGAACCAGTTGCTTTCGTAGATCGTCTTCGCCGCCCCGTCCTTGTTGTCGTTGTTGATCTGACGGATGAAGGTCGGTATATCGATCCCCGTAGGGCACGCGTTGATGCACGGCGCATCGTAACAATACAGGCAGCGCGAGCTTTCGTAATACGCTTCGGTATCGCTCATCAGCGGCTTCTTCGGGTGGAAGTTGGCTGCGAACTCGGCTTCGGTGGTGGGTTTCTTGTATTCTGCCATGGGGATCGGAACGCAGATGACGCGGATCTTTATGATATCCGCTGATAAGAGTTTGAGTACACCTTGCGCTTGACCTGTGGCTTCTTGCCAAAGTTCAGGAGCAAGCCCACCTCCACTTCGGTGGCTTTGAGGTAGTTGATCAGCTGGCATTCATGCTCTTCGCAGATGCTCTCCGCAGCTTTCAGTTCCACGATGACCAGTCCTTCCACGATCAGGTCGGCATAATAGCTACCGACCTCCACGCCATCATAGAACACGGTGATCGGCTGTTGGCGCTGCACCTGGAGTCCAGCGGAGGTCAGCTCATGGAACATCGCATTCTCATAAACCTTCTCTAGGAACCCATGCCCCAAGGCATTGTAAACCTTGTAGAACATCTGAATGACCTGCTCGGTCAGCTCAGAATGCATGTAGTTCTCTTTGTTCAGGTCAGGCATGGGATGGAACGCTGATGACGCGGATCGTCATGATACGTTATGATATGACATCGTGCAGGGCCCTATCGTGCTTCTCCTTATCTGATCCGCGCTCATCATAAAGATCCGCGTCATCAGCGTTCTACAACTCCGTCAGTCGTCCGTACGTCTCCGGCCTCCGATCCCTGAAGAACTGCCACGTGCTGCGCACCTCCTCGATCATGTCCAGGTCGAATTCCGCGACGAGCAGTTCATCGTCATCGCGCGAGGCTTGCTTGAAGATCTGGCCGCGTGGATCCACGAAATAGCTCTGCCCATAGAACTTACCGAGGTTCCACGGCTTCTCCTCGCCCACGCGATTGATACAGCCCATGAAGTAGCCGTTCGCCGCAGCGTGTGCGGGTTGTTCCAGCTTCCACAGGTATTCGCTGAGGCCCGCCACCGTGGCGCTCGGGTTGTAGACGATCTCCGCGCCGTTCAGGCCCAGGCAGCGCGCGCCATCCGGGAAGTGGCGGTCGTAGCAGATGTACACGCCCACCTTCGCATAGCGCGTCTGGAACACCGGATAGCCGAGGTTGCCGGGCTTGAAGAAGAACTTCTCCCAAAAACCGCTCGTGTGCGGGATGTGGTTCTTGCGGTACTTGCCCAGGTAGGTGCCGTCCGCGTCGATCACCGCGGCGGTGTTGTACAGCACGCCCGCCTGCTCCTTCTCATAGATCGGAACGATGATCACCATGTTGTACTTCTTCGCGTACTGCGCCATCAGCTCCGTCGTGGGGCCGGGCACCGTTTCCGCGCTGGCGTACCAGGCCTTGTCCTGCCCCGGGCAGAAATAGGGCGTGTTGAAGATCTCCTGCAGGCAAAGGATCTGCACGCCTTGCTGGCCGGCCTTCTCGATGAAGGGGATGTGCTTCTGCACCATCGCATCCACGATCTCCGGTATGGTGCCCTCGCCCTCCGTCTTCGGGAGGCTCATCTGGATAAGGCCGCTCTTGATCTTCCTCGCCATGGTTCTTCTGGTTGATGGAACCAATGTTAAGAGGAAGTACGCGCATTTCCTAGACTGGTCCGGGAAGTTGGGGTACGCTGTCACACCGAGCGGAGTCGAGGTGTGGGCGTGCCCCTCGCAAAGGCCTCGGGTCCGGCTTTCCGCTGCAAGTCCGCACTCGTCGTTCCTCCTCGCTTGCGGGCTTTCCGCTTCAATCCGTCACGCGAAGTATGGGTCCATCACTGAGACTGGTGTACCCTGCTTGTGTCCGGCAGAACATAGAAGAGTCCTCTGGCCATGAGAACCTCATCGCGTTTGACGCGAAAGAGGTCCTCCACGTAAGCCCCCATTTCGCAGACAGCGCTGTCACTGTTGCAAGAGAACCAAGGCTCTTTGAAAACGACGTCGGCATATTCTTGATTACTGCTGTCCAGAGCGAAAGAGACTGGATGTTCAAACTCAAGAGGTACAACCGCGACACCCTTTCCGATCCTGTCATTGTCCAAGTAAGGATCACCGCAACCGGCCCATCGGCCACTCTTGGTGCGGTAGACATCGAAGAACTGATACTTCTCCTGATAGAGCTTGTCCCACGACATCTGAAAGAACAACAATACGTGCCGGTAGCGCGCGAATGGTGGATATCCATAGTGGTCGTAGGCCTCGAACTCAATGGTGTCCTCAGGTAACGTTCCGTAGACCCACTGTATGACACGGTACTTGCATTTGAATCCGTGGTCGAACAAGATCCTGCCGCTGCCTTCGTAAGGATCGTAGTTCTGGACACTGATCTTCTCTCCCACGAACGCGTAGACATTCTTGTTGTCACTCACCCGGGTACCATCTCCACTGGAAGAGAATGGTGAGATATGTCCCGCTGGGCTGGGTGCGATCAAGTCAAGCGCACCCGATGGGCTTTCCGATGTCTGCGGACCTGTAGAACAACCTGGAACTATGAAGATCGAAACAACCGCGACCACTGCATTCCGCGTGAGCGATCGCAGTGAAAAGCCCGGAGCGAGGAACGAGCGAGGACTTGCAACGAAGAGCGCGACCCGAGGCTTTGCGAGGGGCACGCCCAAATCAGCTAATCAGGAATCAGCACATCAGCTAATCCCTCAGAGCATTCCCGACACCTTGTTCCGCTTCACGAACTTCCCGTAGCCCTTCTTGATGCGCACTTCGCCGTTGTGTACCGCCACCCGGCCGCGGAGGATGGTGGTCTTCACCTTGCCGGTGAGTTGCATGCCTTCGTAGCCGCTGTAGTCCACGTTCATGTGGTGCGTCTGGGCGCTGAGGGTGTGGCGCTCGTTGGGGTCGAGCAGGATGATGTCCGCGTCGCTGCCGATGCCGATGGTGCCTTTGCGCGGGAACATGCCGAAGATCTTCGCCGGGTTGGTGGCGGTGACCTCCACGAACTTGTTCACGCTGATGCGCTTCTTGTTCACGCCTTCGCTGAAGAGCAGTTCCATGCGGTGCTCGATGGCGGGGTGGCCGTTCGGGATCTTGGAGAAATCGGCCGAGCCCATGGCCTTCTGTGCCATCATGAAGGGGCAATGATCGGTGGACACCACTTGCAAGCTGCCCTGTTCGATGCCGGCCCAGAGCTGCTTCTGGTCCTTCTTCTCGCGTAGCGGCGGGCTCATCACCCACTTGGCGCCATCGGCCCGTTCGTAGAGCGAGGCATCGAGCAGCAGGTATTGGATGCAGGTCTCGGCGAGCACGCGCTGGCCCCGGCGCGCGGCATCGCGCACGGCGTTGAGCGCGCCTTCGCAGGTGAGGTGTACGATGTACGCGGGCACACCCGTGTAGCTGGCCATGTCCGCGAAGCGGTGACTGGCCTCGGCCTCGGTGATCTCGGGCTGGCTGAGGTAGTGGTACAGCGGCGAGAGCTTGCCTTCGCTACGGTGCTTCTGCACGAGGTAGTCGATCATGTCGCCGTTGGTGGCGTGTACGATCACCATGCCGCCGTGCTCCTTCACCTCCTGCATCAGGCCGACCATCTGGCGGTCGTCGATCATGAGCGCGCCCTTGTACGCCATGAAGGTCTTGAAGCTGGTGATGCCTTCCTGCTCGATCATCGTGCGCACCTCCTTCTTCGTGTCGTCGTTGAAATCGGTGACGGCCATGTGGAAGCTGAGGTCGCCGTAGAGGTTGCCGTTCATGCGGCCCTGCCAGCTCTCCAGCGCGTGGCGCAGGCTCTTGCCCTGTGTTTGCAGCACGAAGTCGATGACGGTGGTGGTGCCGCCATGAAGCGCAGCGAGTGTACCGGTCTCGTAGTTGTCGCTGCTGAAGGTGCCCATGAAAGGCATGTCCAGGTGTACATGCGGATCGATGCCTCCGGGCAGCACGAACTGGCCTTTCGCATCGATCACTTCAGCACCCGGCGCTGACAGGTCGTGGCCGATGGCCTTGATGTGTTCGCCTTCGATGAGGACATCGGCGCGGTGGAAATCAGCGGCGGTGACGACGGTTCCGTTCTTGATCAGAAACATGATTAGCTGATTAGCTGATGAGGCGATTAGCTGATGGCGATCGACCATGTCCGATGTCCACATCAGCTAATCAGCTAATCGTCCATCAGCTAATCGAACCCCGGGTTCCAAGTTAGCAGCAGAACTCAATCGCCGCGACGGGACATCACAAGATAGACCGTGCCGGAAACGATGAACCCGACGAACCACGCATAGTGGTACAGGCCGTTGATCCAAGCGGAGACGGCATCCGCAGGGATCGCATGGATGGTCGTCAGGAACCCCGGCACGTTCGGCAGGATACCGGCCAACAGTGCGATGATGGCCACGCGGTTGAAGCCCGATCCATAGGCGTATCGCCCTTTGTGGTCGTACAACGCATCGAGCACCAGTTCCTTGCGGTGGACGAAGAAGTAATCGGCGATCATGATGCCGCCGATCGGACCGAGCAGGCTGCTGTAGGCGATGAGCCACGTGAAGATGTAGCCGTTGGGATCGGCGATCAACTTCCACGGGAAGATGAGGATGCCGATGACGCCCGTGATGTAGCCGCCCTTCTTGAAATCGATGCGCCGGGGCGCCAGGTTCGCGAAGTCGTTCGCAGGACTGACGATGTTGGCCGCGATGTTGGTGGCGAGCGTACTTACCGCTACGCAGATCATGGCGATGCTCACAAGCACTTTGCTGTCGAAGCGCCCGGCGAGCACCAGCGGATCCCAGATGGTGGTGCCGTAGATGATCGTCGTCGCACTGGTAACGACCACACCGATGAAGGCGAACATCGTCATGCTCGGCGCGAGGCCGATGGCCTGACCGGTCACCTGCGCACGCTGGCTGCTCGCGTAGCGCGTGAAGTCCGGAATGTTGAGCGAGAGCGTGGCCCAGTAGCCGACCATGCCCGTTACCGCCGGAAAGAAGAAGGTCCAGAACTCGGCGTTGGTGGTGAACCTGGAGGGTTGCGCGAGGATCGGGCCGAGGCCATCCGCCGCATCAACGGCCCACCAAAGCAAAGCAAGTGCGGCCAATGGCAGGAAGATGGCTTTCACCACCAGCAGGCGCTTGATCACGTCCACACCGTAGTACACCACCACCATATTCAGCAGCCAGAACAGCGCGAAAGCGATCGCCGGACCTGTTCCAAGACCCAACCATCCGGGCAGGAATTGCGGCAGGTGGATCGCATCGCCCAGCCACACCTTCAACATCAAGTAGAGCGAGTGCCCACCGATCCAGGTCTGGATGCCGAACCAGCCGCACGCCACGATCGCCCGCAGCAATGCCGGAATATTCGCCCCCTTCGTGCCGAAGCTCGCGCGGGCCAGCACCGGGAATGGTATCCCGTACTTCGCTCCGGCGTGACCGTTCAACACCATGGGCACTAGCACGATCGCATTACCGAGGAACACGGTGAGGATCGCCTGCCACCAGTTCATTCCGCCTTCGATCAAGGAGCTGGCGAGCATATACGTCGGGATGCACAGGCTCATGCTGATCCACAGCGCGGCGTAGTTCCAGGTCGTCCACGTCCGTTTGGCGGGTGGGACGGGTGCGAGGTCTTCGCTGTACAGACTTGAAGAGCTGCCTTCCTCCATCGGAGCGGGAAGATAGCCGGACCGGTCTGCGGTCAGCCTGCTTGGAACTCTGGGCCCCTCCTTCCCGTTGCAAGGCCCACTCTTTCCGAAATGCCGCCTTTGAACATGAAGAGCGCCCTCATTTCCCTGCTGTACCTGGTCGCCATCACCGCAGGAGCTCAGCGTTCCACCTGGGACGTACACCCGCTGAACATGGTGCCCTGCCAGGACTGGATCTACCCCGAGCCCGGCTGCGGCGGCTGCAGCTCATGCCGTTCTGCGGTCGATGATGATCCGCTGACGATGGACGGAGGGCTGCTCCAGTGGAGCGCCGGGCTGGTGATGTGCCCGCATCCGGTGGACACCATTGGCAACAACGCTGTGATCATCAGTGCCTGGCCGGTGGAGGAGAACCCCGGCGCGTACATCTATGGCCATGTGGAGTTCCACGATCCGATGCGCATCGACACCGTCGAGCTGACCTGCGCCGCGTGGAGCCCCGGCATCGATTCCGTGGACATCGCTGTGCAATTCAATGAGACCGATCCGCTCACGAGCGTCAACATCATGCGCGGCGCGCTGTCAGGGGCCTACCAGCACTACACCATCACCGGTCTGGGGCAGGTGCCAGCGAACGGGAACTCGCCTTCCTATGCCAATTTCTACGTGCGCACGCACGGGGCCGATGTCTGGCTGCTCTTCCGCGAACTGCGCGTGGTCGCCTCCCTTGACCCGACGTCCTCGGTCCGAGAGACCGATGATGCGAACGTCACCATCCTGCCGAACAACGAGGGCGTGACCATCCGTGCGCTGGAGCCGACAACGGTCTCCATCTGCGATGCCGCAGGCCGTGTCTCCTATTCCGCCGGTTCAGTACGTGGCTCGATCTTCCAGCCCTTGAGCAGCGGCTTGAGCATTGTTCGCGCCGGTACGGAGGTCAGGCGGATCGTCCGCTGATGCCGTGACGGGTGCATGCCTCGCTGGCATGCCGATCGCATCCCATGGAGAAACGAACATTCCATGGAAACCGGAACGAAGTCCACCGTTGATCTCGCACATACCTGTCGTGGTCTCCTGAACGAACTTCAACGGCATACACTTGCTGAGCCCACGCTGCTCGAGCGCGCCCAGGCCGCCTTCGAGCACGACAGCATCGAAGCGGCACGCCACCAGCTCGCCGTAGTGGTAAAGGATGCGTCATCGACCGAGAACCCAGCGGTGCACGACCTGTTCCTCGCGCTGCACGACGCTGTGAACACGTTCAATGAACATGTGGGGCCTCTACTGCACATGGAAGACCGCAGCCAGCGGTTCGCAGAATTCAAAGCGTGGATGGCCGACCCGATAGCTGGGGAGAACGGTCAACACCCCCAGACCTGATCATTCCCTATCCATCGGTGCTTCATGCGGTTGCCGTGCGCGTCCGATCGAATCCCAGTACCGGTAGTGCAACCGCCTGGTGAGCCCCAGCAGATCCTCCATGCTGATGCGCTCACCGTGCAACTGGATCGGCCGGCGTTCCTCGAAAACGCGCCCTTCCTCATCCACGGTATAGACGCCCGCGTACGGCGGCAATAGACCGAAGGGCAGCTTGCGGTAGACCTCGCAAGGCATGGCGAAGCAGAAGTAGTTCGGACGGCGGCAACGCTCGGCGCCGGACCTTTCGCGTTCCACTTCCTTCTGTTCACCGGAGGTAAGGCCCACATCCCCGGGCTTCCGGAAGAAAGATCCGTTCAACAGCATGCCCTGGCTGTGCTTCGGCTTCAAGAGGTCGTTCAGCAGGTCGGAACGCGAACACTTCACCTCGACCTCGCATACCATCTGGTCCGGCGTGATGGTGAGCAGGTCACTCTCCCAGGCATACAGGATGGCGTTCGGCGTGATCCACTCATGCCGCAGATCCGCCGCGTAACAGCGCATGTGCCAGGCGATATCCGCAGCGGTGAGCGACATGGAACAAAGATGCAGGTGATCCCTCCATCAACAAGGCCCGCATGTTTCCAGCCTGATGTCGCTAGTTCCCCTTCACCACTACGTTCCTTCCCAGCGTTTTGAAGCGCTCGCCGTTCTTCTGGACGATAGTGATGGTGAGGTGTCCAGTCTTGCTGATGTTCAGGTCGCGCGCGATCCCGGACTTGCCCTTGTGCGTTCCGGCGATCACCTCGCAGGGGTCGCCGTCTTTCAAGGCTGGGGTTTTCCCGTTAGACATGGTGCTTTGTTCGTTCAGCTCAATTGCACGCCTCATCCGCTATAGCGATGGCCTTGCTAATGATGCCCAGCCCTTCATCCACGCCCGCTTCATCGATGCACAGCGGCGGCGCAACGAAGATCCAGTTCCAGCGCACGAAGGTGAAGAGGCCCAGCTCGGTGAGCTTCGCCGAGACCTTGTTCATCACGCCCATCTCCTCGGGCTTCGCATTCCACGGCGCCGTCGGCTCCTTGGTCTCGCGGTTCTTCACCAGCTCGATGCATCCCAGCAAACCGGTGTTGCGGAAGTCGCCGATGCTCGGATGCTTCTGCGCCAGTTCGGCCACGCGCTTCTCCACGTATTTGCCCATGCGCGCGGCGTTGTTGATCAGGTCCTCGTCCTCGTAGATCGCCAGCACGGCGTTGGCGGCGGCGCAAGCCACGGCGTGCGCACTATAAGTGAGGCCGATCGGCAGCGGCTTGTCATCGAAGTGCTTCACGATCTCTTCGCGTACGATGAGACCGCCGAGTGGGATATAGCCTGCGGTGATGCCTTTCGCCATGCACATCATATCCGGCACCACGCCGTGGTGGTCGATGCCGAACCACTTGCCGGTGCGACCGAAGCCGCTCATCACCTCATCACAGATCGTCAGGATGCCGTAGCGATCCGCGATGGCCTTCACGCCCTTCCAATAGCCAGGGGGATACTTGATGCAGCCACTGCTACCGCTCTCCCCTTCCAGCATGATCGCGGCGATCAGGTTCGGGCCTTCGTACTTCACCACGCGCTCCAAGTGCGCCAGCGCGTTCTCCGTGCATTCCTCGGGCGTTTTGCTGTTCCACGGGCAGCGGTAGAAATACGGGTTCTCCACGTGGATGATGTTCGGCACACCCTGGCTGTCGTGCGGCAGACCGCGCGGATCACCGCCGGCGCTGAGCGCACCATATGTGGCGCCGTGGTAGCTCTGGTAGAGCGTGATGATCTTGTGGCGACCGGTGACCATGCGTGCCAGCTTCATCGCGTGCTCCACCGCCTCCGTGCCGCCGTTGGTGAAAAAGGTGCGGTTGAGCGAGCCCGGTGTGATCTCCGCGAGTTGCGCTCCCAGCCTTCCACGTGCCTCCGTGATCATGCCCGGGTGCACGTAGCTCACCTCGGCCATCTGCTTCGCCACGGCCTCCGCCACCTTCGGATGCCCGTGCCCGATGTTCACGTTCATCAGCTGCGAGCTGAAGTCGATGAAGCGCTTGCCGCTGCGGTCGTAGAGGTAGATGCCCTTCGCACGCTCGATGTTCAGCGGGTTGAGGCCGCTCTGCTTGCTCCAGGAAAAAATGGTGTGCTCGAGGTTGTCCTTGAGGATCTCGGCGGGGTTGGTCTTGGTCAGGGTGCTCACGGGTGTGGCGTTGATGCGACAAAGTAAGGTGGATGCTTCGAGCAATTAGCGAATGGGGCAATTAGCCAATTAGCGAATGACCGACAGCTGCCTCATTCGCTAATTCGCTCATCCGCTAATTGCCTCATTGTATTCGGGCGTGCCGGTTCGCAAAGCCTCACCGTCGGGTCCAACTCTGTAGCTGGACTTGTCAGGGCCAGCGGTTGCGGCGCTCTGGTGGCTCCTTCGTCGCCTCCTCGCTGCTCGCATCAGCAAGGCCCTTCCCGCGCCGGGCTGCCGCTTCGGCCCCTCACGCAAATGCAGCCTCACTTGAAGACGTTACTTTGCCTGAGAAACTTCCATCAGTCGATGATTAAGCGTGTCAGGCTAAAGAACTTCAAGAGGTTCGAGGATGAGGTCTTCGAATTGGCAGACCATGTGGTACTTGCCGGCTCTAACAATGCAGGGAAGACGACACTGATTCAGGCTGTAAATACGTGGTATTTTGCTTTCAAACGTTGGTTGGAGTTGCGCTACAGGGAGAACGGCAACACCAAACCTGGACCTAAGAAACCTCTACCAACCCGTAGTCGAACAGGCGCCCCGATAACGCGCAAAGAACTCGCGACCATACCAATCCGCGAGTTCTCGCTACTCTGGACAGACACTTCAACAGCTCTTGGTCGCGATGAACTCGGAGAGGGTCAAAAGCAAGGTACTCCGCGAGTAATGTCAATTACCCTTGAGGGCGAGCTGAACGGCGAGGTTTGGGCACTGACCATGGAGTTCCGATATGCGAACTCCGAATTGGTCTACGCGAAGCCGAGTCAAAACGATATGGATGATGTTCCCAGAGCAGCACAAGAACTGGATGTTGTTCACGTCCCTCCTTTTTCAGGCATTGGACCGGAAGAGACTCGTTTGGACCTGCCATACCAGCAGCTACTCATTGGCCAAGGCAAAGCAGGAGACATCCTGCGCAACTTGCTTTGGGAGTTGTTCCAGCAGGAACCTACTGGATGGAGTCAACTTGTCAGCGATGTGGAGAGCATCTTCGGCTACAGGTTGATGCCTCCGGAGTATGAAGGCCGCCCGTTCATCTTGTGCGACTACTTGCCCAAGATCCCAAAAGGAAAAGGTCTCAGCGGTATTCCACGCCTCGATATTGCAAGCGCGGGCAGTGGATTCCAGCAGGTCCTTCTCCTGCTCGGTTTCTTTTACGCCCGTCCTTCGGCGCTCCTCCTTCTTGATGAACCGGACGCCCACCTTCACGTAATTCTCCAGAAAGAGATCTATGACAAGCTCAGAAGGGCCGCAGCTTCTCGGGGCTCCCAATTGATAGTCGCCACGCACTCGGAAGTGATACTCGAAGCCACGAGTCCGAACAAGGTTGTTTCCTTCTATGGCCAACGACCCCATGTCCTCATCAACGACGTTGAGCGTGACCAAGTAAGAGAGGCTCTGAAACGAGTGACGGCTTTGGACATACTCCTCGCGGAGCAGTCCACCAATGTCCTGTATGTCGAGGACGAGACTGATTTTGACCTGCTTCGTGCTTGGGCCAGAGTGCTAGGTCATCCGTTGGATGAGTGGTTCGCCAGAAAGCCCTTCTTCCACCCAATGCGAGGCAGAAATCCGAAAGAAGCTGGAGCCCACTTCTTTGCATTACGGGCGGTGAAGGAGAATCTCACGGGCTTCATACTCCTTGATGGCGACAATCGCTCGCTTCCGGACCGTGAGCTTCGCACCGACGGACTGATGATCGGGAGATGGAAGCGTTACGAAGCAGAGAGTTACTTGGTCCATCCTGCGGCGATCGAGCGATTCCTTGGCCAGCGCGTTGGGCCACTCTTCGCATCAGCGGCCATGAGCAAGCTCGCCAACGCACTTCCCGGAGAAGTGATCTCCGATCCAATCTCAGAACACGAGTACTTGGAACTGCTCCCGGCGAGCAAGAAACTCCTGCCAGAGATATTCGAAGCCGCTGGAATACGCTTCGCCAAACGAGAGTACTACCAGCTTGCCGAAGAAATGAGCGCGAGCGAACTTCCGCTGGAGGTGACCAAGATGCTCGATTCAATTAACGCCGCCTTCACCGGCTAGTGGCAAAAGGTGCACTAACTCCGTAGTTCGGGTTCGGCTCTTGTCAGTGGCTCGAA
>CAZYPC010000103.1:0-15692 GCA_964649165.1 uncultured Chryseobacterium sp. | reverse complement strand
AAGGGCACGCGGGCGACCTTCTGGAAGGAGTGAACCGGATCGAAGCCTGCGGGTATCTTCAAACTACCACTGAACCTCACTTGGCCATGAAAAGCACCATTCTCTGCACGATGTTCGCCCTTTACTCGAGCGCCTTGCTCGCACAGGACATTCGAGGTTACCATCGCCACTCCGCAACGGTGGATTCAACGGACTATGTGGTCCTCTTGACGAACAAATTCCGGAAGTCCAAGGTGGGCAGCGGCGATGGGCTCACCTTGATCGATACCCGAACGGCACTATCACGCAAGATCCAGCTCCATGATCCCATCAGCATACATGGCGTTTGGGTAAACCACATTGGTCGCCATCGTGGCGAACGGTACATCGCGCTTACAGCCAGCACCGGAGTGAACCGGGGTGGAAAGGTGACGTGGAATGCCCCGACCTCCCTCTTTCTCTGCCCCTTGGAAGGTGGTGCGGCCGTTCAGATCTCGCCTGAAGGAACCTCGGTGAGCGATTGGGAACTTCAACCCCATTCGAACAGGATCGTAATGACGGCGAGCAAGGACACGAATGCGAACGGCAAGCTGGACAACGATGACGACCTGATCATTCTGCTCTACGACCTCGAGAAAGGTGGTCCCGTGCAAGAGGTCGCGCTCGAGGCGCCGCCGAAATAGGTCCGTCAAAAATCCCGCAGCCTTTCCAATGCCTCCCTCAACCTCCCCTTCGCCAGGAACTGCTGCTCCAACCCCGTATCGAAGGGGATCGGCGTATCCAACGAAGCCACGCGGATCACGGGCGCATCGAGGTAGTGGAAGCACTCCTCGTTGATCGTCGCGGCGATCTCCCCACCGATGCCGCAGGTGAGCGTGTCCTCGTGCAGCACGAGCACACGGCCGGTCTTCTTCGCGCTTTCGAGCACGCATTCCTTGTCCCACGGGAGCAAGGTGCGCAGGTCGATCAGGTCGGCGTTCAGCTTCAGCGCATCGATCTCGGCGAGCGCCCAGTGTACACCCATCCCGTAGGTGACGATGGTGAGGTCGGTGCCTTCGCGTACGAGTGCCGCCTCACCGATAGGTGTGGTGTACCAGCCCTCCGGCACAGGACCGGTCAAGGAGCGGTAGAGGTTCTTGTGCTCGAAGTAGATCACCGGATCGGGATCCTCGAACGCGGCGCATAGCAGTCCTTTCGCATCGTTCGGGAACGCGGGATAGACCACTTTCAAGCCCGGCGTTTTCGCGAACCACGCCTCGTTGCTCTGGCTGTGGAAGGGCCCTGCTCCTGAACCCGCGCCGGTCGGCATGCGCACCACCACATCCGCATTCTGGCCCCAGCGCCAATGCGCCTTCGCCAGGTTGTTGCAGATCTGCGTCATCCCTTCGCTCACGAAATCAGCGAACTGCATCTCCACCATGGCCTTCATGCCATTGATGCTGAGCCCGAGCCCGGCACCGAGGATCGCGCTCTCGCAGAGCGGCGTGTTGCGCACGCGCCCCTTGCCGAACTCCGCCACGAAACCGTCGGTCACTTTGAAGGCGCCACCATACTCCGCGATGTCCTGGCCCATGAGCACCAGGTTCGGGAACTTGCGCATGCTCTCGCGCATGCCTTCCGTGATCGCTTCGATGAACCGCTTGTCCGTTGCCGGTTGCCGGTTGTCGGTTGTCGGCCGTCTGGTGGCACCGGCTATCGGCTTCGCGTAAACGTCGCGTAGTTCCGTTTCCAGCTCGACCTTTACAGGCGGCTCAGCGAACGCGACCTCCACCGCTGCGGCGATCTCGCCTTTGATCTTCTTGCGCGTGCCTTCCATCTCCGCTGCGCCAAGGATGCCGACGCTCATCAGCCAGCGCTCGTAGTTCACCACGGGATCCTTCTTCTCCCACTCATCGAAGAGCACCTGGGGCACATACTTCGTTCCGCTCGCCTCCTCGTGTCCGCGCATGCGGAAGGTCATGCACTCGACCAGCACCGGCCGCGGGTTCTGGCGGATGCTCTCGCTCACCTCGCGCAACGTGTGCACCACGTCCAGGATGTTGTTGCCCGCCACCACGCGGCTTTCCATGCCGTAGCCGATGGCCTTGTCCGAAAGCAGCTTGCAGCGGAACTGTTCGTCGCTCGGGGTACTGAGGCCGTAACCGTTGTTCTCGATCACGATGATCACCGGCAGGTCCCACACGGCGGCGGTGTTCACGCTCTCGTGGAAGTCGCCTTCGCTCGTGGCGCCGTCGCCGGTGAAGACAAGCGTGCACTTTTGCTCCTTGCGCAGCTTGTGGGCGAGTGCGATGCCATCGGCAACGCCGAGCTGCGGACCCAGATGGCTGATCATGCCCACGATCCGATACTCCTGCGTGCCGAAGTGGAAACTGCGGTCACGGCCCTTGGTGAAACCGTTCGCGCGCCCTTGGAACTGGCTGAAGAGCCGCGCCATCGGGATGCCGCGCGAGGTGAAGGTGCCCAGGTTGCGGTGCATCGGCAGGATGTACTCGTCCGGATGCATGGCCAAGGCAGCGCCAACAGCGACGGCTTCCTGCCCTATGCCGCTGAACCACTTGCTGATGCGGCCCTGGCGCAGCATGCTCAGCATCTTCTCCTCGATGAGGCGCGGACGGAGCAGGTGCTCGTAGATGTCCAGCAGTTCGGTGTTGCTCAGCTTGCCGCGGTCGAAGGTGAGCTGCTTCTTGTCGATGGCGTCGATGGTCATGGCTTCCTAGGGGGCGACAAAGGTATCCGGTGCGTCGCGGGCGCTCCCGGCACCCGGATGCGATGCTGACAAGCCATTGCCAATACCGCGCGCCGCTCTGCGTTAGGTTCGCGCTCTTCCGATGACAGGACCAGCCATTCCCGGAGGCTTTGCCCCCCTGCTGCGCACGGTGATGACGCTGGCCATCGTGGCCGCCGTTTTTTCGGCGCAGCGCGTCCTGTTCTACCTGCTCAACCGGGGCAGCTTCATGGACCCGCCGCTGAGCGCCTTCCTCGGGGGCCTGCGGTTCGATGCCAGTGCCATCGCCTGGCTCTTCCTGCCGTGGACGGTGAGCATGCTGGTGATGCCCGCGACCAAGGGCTGGCTCCACAAGGTGCAGATCGCGTTGTTCCACCTGAGCGCGGTGATCTGCTTCTTCCTGAACTGCACCGACCTGGAGTACTACAAGTTCACCCTCAAGCGGAGTACGGCGGATCTCTTCGGCATCGCCGGAGGCGGGAACGACCTGGCCCATCTCGCGCCGGTGTTCGCCAGGGACTACTGGTACGTCGTTGTCATCTTCCTGCTTTCGATCGCCGTGGCGCATGTAGGCTACCGTTGGTCCGCCCGGCGCTGGCCCGATGCGGCCACCCGGCCGTGGTGGCTTTGGCGCATCTGCCTGGTGGCGATCGCGGCGCTCTGCTCCCGTGGCGGTGTGCAGTACATGCCGCTGGCCGTTCTGGATGCCAGTGCCTATGCGCCCCCGGCCTATATGCCGCTGGTGCTGAATTCACCGTTCACCGTGATGACGAGCGTGGGCAAACCCGTGCTTGCGGCCCGCACCTTCATGCCGCAGGAGGAGGCCGACCGTCTGTGGCCCGTGGAGCATCGGTATGGTCAGACCAAGCTCGTGCCCGGCACTCCCAACGTGGTGGTGATCATCCTGGAGAGCTTCAGCGCCACCTACAGCAGCGTGCTCAACGGAGGCCGCACCGGCTACATGCCTTTCCTCGATTCACTCATGGCGAACGGGCTGTACTACACACAAGCCCATGCCAACGGCCGCCGCAGCATCGACGGGCTCCCGGCCATTGTGGCCAGCATGCCGAAGATGATGGAGGAGGCCTTCATCACTTCACCGTATGCCGATGCTCCCTTCACCTCGCTGCCCAATGTCCTCGCGACGCAAGGCTATGCTTCGAGCTTTTACCATGGGGGCCACAACGGGACCATGGGCTTTGATGCGTTCGCACGGTCTGCGGGCTATCAGCGCTATTCCGGTCGCGATGAATATCCCGTGCCTGCGGACGACGACGGGGTGTGGGGCATACGCGATGAGCCCTACCTCCAGTTCTGGGCGCACGAGCTGAACAAGGAGAAGCAGCCCTTCTTCAGCACGGTCTTCACGCTCAGCTCGCACCATCCCTACGAACTCGCTCCCCAGGATGCCGAGCGCTTCAAAGGCGGCGTGCTCACCATCCACCCCACACTGAAGTACGCGGACAATGCGCTGCGCGAGTTCTTCGCCACCGCCAGCCGGATGCCGTGGTTCAAGAACACGCTCTTCGTCATCACTGCGGACCACACCGCTGACCTGGAGCGCAATGGCGAGCAGAGCGGTTCGGCGTACGACTTCTGGATCCCCATCGTGTACTACATGCCCGGTGTCATCACCCCCTTGGCCGATGTGCGCACCACCCAGCAGATCGACATCCTGCCGACGGTGCTCGACCTCATCGGATATGACAAGCCGTTCTTCGCCCTGGGCAGCAGCACACTGCGGATGGAACGTCCACCAGCGGCCGTGAACCAGGGCAACGCCACATGGCTCATCGTCACGCCACGGGCCCAGCTACGCAGCGACGGGGAGCGGATCCTCTGGCACGATGGTATCGGTAGTTCCTGGAAGCCGGAGGACAAGACCGTCCCCGACGCGTTCGACCTCATGACCGCGCAGGTGGAGCTCCAGGCCGCGATCCAGCAGTTCAGCACACATTTGTCGCACCGCGATATGGTTGCCGGAAAATGATGCGCGCCACCCTCATCCTCAATCCACGGAGCGGCAAAAAGCGCGCGCTCACCGTTCGCGGGGCGGCGCGCACCATCGCGAAGGAACTGGGCGTGGAGTTGACCGAAAAGGTGATCGAAGCACCCGGGCATGGGACCGAACTCGCACGCGAGGCCGTCGATAGCGGACAGGAACGTGTGATCAGCGTGGGTGGCGATGGCACCCTGAACGCGATCGCCGCTGGAGTGGTCGGCACTCCGGTCCCGCTGGGTATCGTGGCCATGGGTTCCGGGAACGGTTATGCACGCTCACAGAAGTTGCCGCTGGAACCCGCAGAGGCTCTTCGGCGGGCCCTTACAGGCACCGTGAAGCCCATGGATGTCTGCTACCTGAACGATCAGCTTTTCCTGGGCACCGCCGGCGTCGGCTTCGACGCGCGTGTGGCCTGGGAGTTCGACCGGAGCGGCTCGCGCGGTATGGCGAACTACCTGCGCATCACCTTGAAGGAGATCTTCACGGCCAAGCCCATGCGCGTGGTAGTGAAGGCCAATAACGAGACCACGGAGCGGGATGTCCTCCTGCTCGTTTTCGCCAACACGCGCGAGTTCGGCAACGGTGTGGCGATCAGCCCGGGATCAGCACCGGACGATGGCCTTGCTGAACTCCAATGCGTGAGCAAGCCTCCCTTCTTCCCATTGATGAAGGCGCTCTTTGACGTGTACACCGGACGAGCGGACAAGAGCCGCTACATCCGGACCATCGTAGCCCGCGAGGCCACTGTCCATCAATCCGGATCCCTCGCCCATCTGGATGGCGAACCGGTGGTGATCGGTAGCGAGGTGCGCTTCCGCCTTGAGCCGAAAAGGCTGCTGGTGGTGACCTGACGGATCCTCAGATCGCCTGCAGAACCGAAGGACGCCGCGAAGCGGCCCACCCGGCGTTCCGGCCGGGTGAGCCCTCAGCAGACGAAGACGGTCAATTCAACACGATATCCACCTTGCCGACCGGGGGCACCTCCACGACGTGCAGCGCCTTGCTGTAGTTGAGGATGGCGTTGATGGTCGATCGGCGGGGGCCTTGCAGGACTTGCATGTTCGGGCGACGGCGGAGAGAGCGTTTACCTAGCGTAGAATGCGTCATGCGACGGGAGTTTGGTTTCACTTCACAGCTTAGGAACGCGGATGACCGGAGGCGTATTGTGCCGGACCGGTTGTCGGTTGTCCGTTGGCGGTGGTCGGGCTGCCCATGGCCCCGTCGCGTAGGTCAATTCAGCAAGCTCTTCTCAAAGTGACGGACAACGGACAACCGACAACCGCCCCGCACCCTGAAACACGAACGCCGGCTTACGGGCCGGCGTTCCTGGGGCGGTCCTCCGTGCGAGGGTCAGGCCCGTTCCAAGAGCATCTGGTGCTTCTGGATGAGTTTGCGCATGTTGATGAGGGCGTAGCGCATCCGCCCGAGCGCCGTGTTGATGGACACTCCGGTATGTTCGGCTATCTCCTTGAAGCTCATGCTCAAATAGGTGCGCATGATGACCACCTCCCGCTGCTCTTCGGGAAGCTGGTCGATGAGCTTGCGCACATCGTCATCGATCTGCGTGTTCACCATCCGCTGCTCCACGTTCAGCCCGCCTTGGGCGATCGTGGCGAAGACGTCGTGCTCTTCGGTGCTCCGCGCGGCCGGCATCTTCTTGTTCCGCCGGAAATGGTCGATGACCAGGTTGTGCGCGATGCGCATCACCCAAGGCAGGAATTTGCCCTCTTCGTTGTACTTCCCGGCCTTCAGGTGATGGACCACCTTGATGAAGGCCTCCTGGAACAGGTCCTCTGTGATCTCGCGATCCCGCACCATCAGGTAGATGTGCGACCACACCTTCCGCTTGTGGCGGTGCAACAGCGTCTCGAACGCCAGCTCATCGCCGGCGGCGTACGCGTTCACGAGTTCAATGTCCGAGAGAACGACCGCCGGAGCGGGGCGAAGACGTTTGACGAGCATGTGACCTTACCGTTTGGTCCGAAGAAGTTCAAGAACTTCGGGGTACAGGTCGCTCTATGCGGTCTTCAGGTGTTTGGTGGAGTCTGGACTGACGTTCGTCAGCAGGGGCTGAACGAAGCACAGACGTGGCGTGTTACTCTAACGTTGCCCACTAGTAGGTATTGTGCGCGTCGCCAAAAATTCTCTTGCGACCTTTCAAATGTACGGGGGATCGGCATTCTCCCCAAGACCGGAACCTAATTTCGCGGCCCCTTTGCCGGGCCAGGAACGCCCGCCGGACCAGCTTGCCTACGACGACCTCCCCCAAGACCGCACCCACGCCCGCCGATCCCGGGCCGGCCTCCGCACAGGAAGCCCTTCGCCGCTCGCTCAAAGGCGTCATCCGCGTGGAAGGCGCCCGGGTACACAACCTGAAGAACCTCTCGGTGGACATTCCCCGAGGCAAGCTGGTGGTGATCACCGGCCTGAGCGGCAGCGGGAAGAGTTCGCTGGCGTTCGACACGCTCTACGCTGAGGGCCAGCGCCGCTACGTTGAAAGCCTGAGCAGCTACGCACGCCAGTTCATGGGCCGCCTGGAGAAACCGGATGTGGACCGCATCACCGGCATCAGCCCCGCCATCGCCATCGAACAGAAGGTGATGACCAGCAACCCCCGGAGCACGGTAGGCACCAGCACCGAGGTGTACGACCACCTCAAGCTGCTCTTTGCCCGGACAGGCCGCACCTACAGCCCGCACAGCGGACGTGAGGTGAAGCGCGACACCATCGAGGATGTGGTGGCCGGCGTGAACACCTTTCCCAAAGGCAGCCATGTGCTGCTGATGGCTCCCATCCACCTGCCTGCGGGCCGTAGTGTCCGCGAGCACCTCGACATCCTTCAACAGCAGGGCTACGCGCGCGTGTTCGACGCGGTGGAGGTGCAGCGCATCGAGGACCTGCTCCTCGCCTCCTCCCTGCGCAAAGGCCCCTGGCACCTGGTGATCGACCGCATCACCGTGGCCCCGGGCGATGAAGAGAGCGAAAGCCGCATCGCCGACGGTGCGGAAACGGCCTTCTTCGAGGGTCAGGGTGAATGCATCCTGTTAGGCGAAGGTCCCGTGGACACAGCGAAGCGCATCGCCCTCAGCGACCGCTTCGAGATGGACGGCGTCACCTTCGATGAGCCCACGCCGAACATGTTCAGCTTCAACGATCCCGTTGGAGCCTGCACCAAGTGCGAGGGCTACGGCAACATCATCGGCATCGACAACGATCTGGTGATCCCCGACAAGACGTTGAGCGTCTATGACGATTGCGTGGCGTGCTGGCGGGGTGAGAAGTTGAGCGAGTGGAAGGATGATTTCATCCGGGACAGCGCGAAGCATGACTTCCCCATCCACCGGCCGTATCGGGAACTGACCGCGGACCAACGGAAGCTCCTGTGGAACGGTACCAGAGGCGTGCACGGCATCGACGCCTTCTTCCAATACTGCGAGGAGAAGAGCTACAAGATCCAATACCGCGTGCTCGCCAGCCGCTATCGCGGAAAGACCACCTGCACCACCTGCGACGGTACCCGCTTGAAAAAGCGCGTGACCTATGTGAAGGTCGCCGGCAGGGACATCACCGAACTGGTGCGCATGCCCATCGCCGAATGCCTGCGCTTCTTCGAGACCATCGAGCTGAACGCACACGACAGGAAGATCGCCGAGCGCCTGCTGAAGGAGATCACCAACCGCCTGCGCTACCTGGTGGATGTGGGCGTGGGTTACCTCACGCTCGAACGCCGGAGCAACACGTTGAGCGGCGGTGAGACCCAGCGCATTGATCTGGCCACCTCATTGGGCAGCAGCCTGGTGGGCTCCATGTACATCCTTGACGAGCCGAGCATCGGCCTGCACTCACGTGATACGCAGCGCCTCATCGGCGTGCTGAAACAACTGCGCGACCTCGGCAACACCGTGATCGTGGTGGAACACGATGAGGAAGTGATGCGCGCGGCGGACCACATCATCGATATGGGGCCTGAGGCCGGCACCCATGGCGGCGAGGTCGTCTTCAGTGGCGAGCATGCGGACCTGATCGAGAGCGACAGTCTCACCGCTCGCTACCTCACCGGTCGCGAAACGATCGAGCGACCCGCGCATCGCCGGCCCGTACGCGACAAGATCACGGTGCAGGGCGCTCGCGAGAACAACCTGAAGAACATCGACGTGAGCTTCCCGCTGAACATCCTCACCGTGGTGACGGGCGTGAGCGGCAGTGGCAAGACCACCCTGGTGAAGCGCATCCTCCACCCTGCCCTGCGCCGCGAGCTGGAAGGCTTCAGCGAACGCCCCGGGGAGCACCACGGTCTTACGGGCGATATCGGGCGCATCATGGCCGTGGAGTTGGTGGACCAGAACCCCATCGGGCGTTCTTCGCGCAGCAACCCGGTGACCTATGTGAAGGCCTACGACGACATACGCCAGCTCTTGAGCGAGCAGGAGACCAGCCGCGTGCGTGGCTACAAGCCTGCCTTCTTCAGCTTCAACGTGGACGGCGGCCGCTGTGAAGTGTGCCAGGGGGAGGGTGAGGTACACATCGAGATGCAGTTCATGGCGGACATCAACCTCCGCTGCGAGGCCTGCCACGGCAAGCGCTTCAAGGAGGAGATCCTCGATGTGAAATTCCAGGGGCTGGATGTGGCGCAGATCCTCGACCTCACCGTGGACGAGGCCATGGACTTCTTCCGCAGGCATATCGGCGCTCACAAAGCGGTGAAGCACATCATCGAGAAGATCCAGCCGCTACAGGAGACCGGCCTCGGCTACGTGAAACTCGGCCAGAGCAGCAGCACCCTCAGCGGCGGTGAGGCCCAGCGCATCAAGCTCGCCTCGTTCCTGACCAAGGGCCAGGAGACCCGGCCCACGCTCTTCATTTTCGACGAGCCCACCACCGGCCTGCATTTCCACGATATCGCCAAGCTGCTGAAGGCCCTGAACGCGCTGATCGCGAACGGCCACAGCGTGCTGGTGATCGAGCACAACACCGAAGTGATCCTCTGCGCCGATCACCTCATCGACCTCGGACCCGAAGCGGGTGACGGTGGCGGTGAGGTGGTGTTCACCGGGACGCCGGAGGAACTGGTGGTGGCGGGCAAGGGGTACACCGCTGAGAGTTTGAAGGGGCGGATCGGTTGAGTTCTGACGCGCTGCAAAGCGGAGGACAAGCAGCCATACATAAAGACCGCGACCCCTTTCGGGGCCGCGGATAAGCCTTACAGCTCAGTTCTCACAACGGAATGATCCTTATTGTGAATGACTTCAGGTCACCACAAGTGTATGTGATTTTCGGATAGCTTCATCGCCGTTCGCCTGCCGTTGAGGTTTTGCTCCGGCCACTGCTACAGGCGAGCACTAACCTTTTATTGGCATGGAAAAGCAGAACGAACTGGTCGTTGGCCTTGACGTTGGTAGCAACAGCGTGGGCTGGGCCGTGGTGGAAATGAATGGTGAACGCCTGGAGAAGATCCACGGCATCGGCAGCCGCATCATCCCCATGGGTGATGAGAAGAAGGAATTCGAGCAGGGGGCCAAGATCACCAAGAACAATGCGCGCCGGCAGAAGCGCAGTATGCGGCGAAACCACCAACGCTACAAACTGCGCAGGGCGAACCTGGTCAAGGTGCTCAAGCTCATGCAGGCTTGGCCAGATGGCTTGGGGGAACAGGCCAAACCGGATGAGCAAGTGATGACCCCGCTCCAGGTCTACGGCCTGCGGGCCTTGGCCGCTGTTGAACCGGTCTCGCTGAAAGAACTGGGGCGCGTGCTGTACCATATGAATCAGCGCCGAGGCTACAAGGACATCGGCGACCTGATGGATGAGCAGGATGGTGCAGCATCTTCGGGAGAGGCGAAGGACGATGGGAAGACCATCGAGAAGGTCTTCATCGAAGATGTTGAGGTGGATGATGACAAAGGCAAGAAGGTGAAGTACCTGGTGCGCTTGGGCGACGGGCGCGAAGGCACATGCCTGCTCCAGATCATCCAAGGCATGAAGGGTACTGAGCAGGAATTGGAGATAACGACGCGCAAGAACAAGGACAGCGAACGCTACGAGTTCCGCCTTGCGCAGAAGACGGATTGGCGAAAGGGCATGGAGAGCATCAACGCGGCCATTGATGCCAGCGGGCTCACTCCCGGGCAGTATTTCCACCAGCAACTGAAGAACGACCCGCTCTATCGGATCAAGGAACGCATCGTGTTGCGAGACACCTTCAAGAAGGAGTTCAACATCGTTTGGTCGCGACAGCTGGAGGAGCATTCGGTCTTGAAGAGTGCAGCACTGCGAGACACAGTTGTAAAGGCGCTGATCCCGAACAACCTGGCCGAACAAGCCAAGTGGCTGAAGAAAGACCTCGGCGATCTCATCCGTGACTATGTGATCTACTACCAACGGCCGCTGAAGTCGCAAGCAAAGGACAAAGGGCAGTGCCGTTTCGAGGTAGGTGCGCCAGCGAGGAATGGGAAGCCGGCCATACCACCAAGCAAGGTGATGCCTGTGAGTTCCCCTATCTACCAGTTGTTCCGCATCTGGCAGCAGGTGAACAACATCCGCCTCATCGATCGCTACTCCAAGGACCACGAGCTATCGGCAAGCGAACGCATTGCCGTGGTGGAATGCCTGCTGGAGCAGCATGAACTGAAGCGCGAGAACCTGCTGAAGGTGATCGGGCGCAAGGGTGAGGATATGGGGGACAACCTGCGCGCCAACCTGCCCGGCCACCAGACGCTGGACAAGCTGCGGCCCTTGCTGAAGAAAACCCTCCTGTTGGAACGATTGCAACAAGAAGCAACTCAACTGAAGGACCCGCAGAGCACCTTGCTCTTCCGCATCTGGCACATCCTGTACTCCATCCCAATGGAGAAGGAGCGTGAAAAGGCGCTGGCGAAACTGAGTGACATCCCCGTTGCAGCTTTACCTGCGTTGGCGAAAGTTCGCTACGAACGCAAGCATGGCGCGGTATCAGCACGGGCCGCTTCGCGCATGCTGCCGCTCATGGTATGTGGCCGTGCGTGGAGCTTGGACAACATCCACGAACGCGACCAGCGCCGCTTGCAAATGTTCATCGACGGGGAGGAGGTCATGGGCATTGAACCCGAGATGCGCGAACTCTTGCGCAGCCTTGGAAGCGTTGACCAATTCCAAGGTCTGCCTTACTGGAAAGCAGCAACCGCGCTTTACGGCGACCACCGCGCGGCCACCGCCAAACCATTCGACAGACCGGAACAGGTCAAGACCCTGGCACGCGGCTTCCTGCGCAACCCCGTGGTGGAGCAAGTAGTGAACGAAACCCTCATGATCATGCGCGACATCTGGAGCACCTACGGGCGCCCTACCAGCGTGCGTGTAGAACTGGCGCGTGAACTGAGGCAGAACCAGAAGG
Organism: uncultured Chryseobacterium sp.; assembly: GCA_964649165.1. Classification (GTDB taxonomy): domain Bacteria; phylum Bacteroidota; class Bacteroidia; order Flavobacteriales_F; family PHOS-HE28; genus PHOS-HE28. The sequence goes on along the minus strand of CAZYPC010000103.1, from coordinate 3,617 downwards.
AGCGCGAACGCACCTTCGATAACAACAAGAAGCGCGACAAGGAGCGGAAGAGTGTGGTGGAGACGCTCACCAAGGAGTTCGGCAGGCCAAAGCCGAGCCGCAAGGACATCGAGCGCTACGATCTATGGATCCAGCAAGGCATGCGCTGCATCTACTCCAACAAGACGATCGAGAAAGGGCAGCTGTTCGACAGCCGTGATACCGATGTGGACCACATCATACCGCGTGTGCTGTTCTACGACGACAGCCTACAGAACAAGGTGCTGGTGCTGCGCAAGGAGAACGCGGACAAGGGCAAGCTGCTCGGCGCGCAGTACATGAAGAGCAAGGGCGCCGGTGAATGGGAAACCTATGTGGACCGCGTGAACAAGCTGAAGGTCGGCTGGGGGAAGAAGAAATACTTGCTTGCGGAAGAGGTCCCCGAGAGTTTCATCAACCGGCAACTTCAGCAAACCCGGTACATCGGCACCAAGGTGACCGAGTTGCTGCAGCCCATCGTACCGAAGGTGAACACCACACTCGGCATTGTGACCGATGCCCTGAAGAACGAGTGGGAGTTGGACAAGGTGTTCAAGGAAATGCTCATCCCGCGCTTCGAGCGGTTGGAGGCCATTACCGGGCGCAAGCTCATCCAAGAGAGGCCGATCACCAACGGACACAAGCACACCGATTGGAAGATCGAGGGTTATGACAAGCGCATAGACCACCGACACCACGCCTTGGATGCGCTCGTGGTGGCGCTCACCCGCCAGGGCTACATACAGCGCCTTAGCAACTTGAACCAAGTGAATGCCACGCCCGAAGAGAAGGAGGCCATGAAGGGTAATCCCAAATGGTATCCGCTGCCCCATCCGGACCTGCGTGCCATGGTGCGCCAGCAATTGGACCGAACGATACCGAGTATAAAGAACCGGCAGCGCCTGCTAACCAAAACCACCAACGAAACGCGCTACCTCTCGGATCCAGCATCCGGCAAGACCGACCTCCGCAGACAGACCAATGGTGACCTGCGCGCCGTGCGTGGGCCGTTGCACAACGAACAGCCATTGGGTGAGGTAAAGGAGCAGCACAAATGGAGCACGCTCCAGTTACTGAAACAGCTACGCGGGGAACCGGACCCGCTGGCATTGATCAGCGGCGAACGACCGAAGGAAACCCGACTGCTGGCGCACGAATGGCAGCGGGCCAAGGTCTATGAGCATCTGATGAAATATGAGGGCGATGTAGCCACGCTCATGAAGGCACTGAAGAAAGATCCGATCCTTGGCCACAATGGCAAGGCATTGGATGAAGTGACCGTGATCGAAAGGAAGTACTCCAAGATGCGGGACCTGACACCGACGTTCACGGCGTCCATGTTGGGCCTAGTCATCGACCGGGGCCTTCGCAAGGAGTTGGAGCGGCACATTCTGCGCAGTATGCCAGACAAAAGCGAGAAGGATCGTATTGCAGCGCAAATGGCCCTCGCGCTCTACGAGAAAAAGGAGCGATCATCGAAAGAAGAGAAGCAGCTTGCGAGGTTCTTGGACAAGGCCATCGAAAAAGCCTTCACTGGCGAGGGTCTTCAGGTATTCAATCACGGACGCAGAGTGCCCGTCCGGCAAGTGAAGTGCAAGATGGATGAGGCGATCGTTGATGAAGCGTTATCCAGGGAGCGTCTGCTTAAGGTTGGGGATAACAACCGCAAGCGGTACGTCGAGAAGTTCGAAAAGCACGCCTTGGTATTGCACGTTGATGAGACAACCGGTGAACGCACGCCGGACCCGGTCAGCTTGTACGATGCGGTCCAACGAACGATGAAGGGGTTACCCTTGGCAAAGGAGCTTCCCGGTTGTCGCCAGATGTTGCTGAAACGAAACAGCCTGGTGTATGTCCCACTTCCCGATGAGGAATTGAGAGATGTCAACTGGGATGACGTCGATGCCATCTCAAAGCGCCTCTATCGAGCAGTGAAGTTCTCCACCCAGAACTACTTCCTGCCCGTGACCATCTCCTCGGTCATCAAATTGGAGGGTGGTGCCGCGCCGAATGACGCCCTTGAAGAGGAAGCGACGAAGGCCCAGGAGTACGGGACGCAGAACTGCACTGAGTGGGTAGACACAGATACGCCACGTACGAAGATCCTTGACCGGTGCATTCCGGTCGAAGTTGGCCGATTGGGTGCCTACGTCAAGCCTCTTTGGTCTTGATCAAGCGTACCATCCATATCGGTAGCCCATGCACCATTCGCAGGCGTGAACAACAACTCGTACTGCAGTATCCAAAGGATCTTGGCCTACCGGAAAAGACGGTGCCCATCGAGGACATCGGCATACTTCTGCTGGATCATCAGCAGATAATCGTCACCCAAATGCTGCTTGCGGCCTTGGTGGATAACAACGTGGCCGTGATCACTTGCAACGAGCAGCACATGCCCACCGGCATGTTGCTGAACCTGGACGGGCACACGGTGCAGACCGAATTGTTCCGTGCACAGATAGAAGCGAGCGAACCGCTGCGCAAGAACCTGTGGATGCAGACGGTGCAGGCCAAGTTGCGCAACCAAGGGGCCATGCTTGAGCAGATCGGTATACCGGGTGATGTCCTGAAGGAATATGCGAAGAACACACGCAGCGGCGACCCGGACAATCTGGAAGCGCGCGGTGCGGCACACTACTGGCGGCATCTGTTCCCCAGCCACCTTCAGTTCGTGCGGCATCGCTTCGGCGACCCGCCCAACAACCTGCTCAACTACGGGTATGCCATCCTCCGGGCTATCGTAGCACGCTCACTGGTAGGGAGCGGGCTGCTGCCCACCCTGGGCATACACCACCGAAACAAGTACAACGCCTACTGCCTGGCCGACGATGTGATGGAGCCCTACCGTCCGTTCGTGGATGAGTTGGTGCTGAAGATGGTGGTGAAAGACGGCATCGTTGAGAAGGAGCTGACAACCGCCATAAAGGGGGAACTGCTGAAGGTGCCCACCTTGGATGTATTGCTGGATGGGAAGCGGAGCCCCTTGCTGGTGGCCGTGCAGCGGAGCACGGCGAGTTTGGCACAATGCTTCCAAGCGGACCAGCGAAGAATGCTCTATCCCGAATGGCCTTGAACCGCCGCCATGGGCAGGCTCGATGAATACCGCATCATGTGGGTCTTCGTATTCTTCGACCTTCCCACCGAAACCATCAAGGACCGGCGCAACTATGCGCGATTCCGCAAGAGCATCAAAGAGGATGGCTTCACCATGATGCAGTTCAGCATCTATGTACGGCACTGCAACAGCTACGAGAACGCCGAGGTACACATCAAACGTGTGAAGAGCCTATTACCCCCGGCAGGGGAAGTGATCGTGTTCACGCTCACCGACAAGCAGTTCGGCATGATCCAGTTCTTCGAGGGCAAGAAGAAGGCACTCGCGCCGGACACCCCCCAACAACTGGAGATGTTCTGACTGGTCTACCAGAACCCAGTGGCTGACCACAAAAGCAAAAGGCCCCCCGCATTCCGGAGGGCCTTTTTTGCTGTGCCGTTTTTTCCATCGTCCCTGATACCCAGAAACCGCGTGTCTCTAGCGGTTCAGGCGGCCTGCGGTGTCACAGCGTGTCAAAGATCTTGACCTGAAAGCCATTCACAAC
>CAZYPC010000102.1:0-15743 GCA_964649165.1 uncultured Chryseobacterium sp. | reverse complement strand
CACCGAACTACAAGGACTGCTGGAAGTGGGGGTGGATGCGGGGCCGGTGAATTGAGGGCAGGACTTGAACATTTGTACACGGTAGAAGGCAGTAGCCATTCAGGGTAGCTGTTCAATGCGCACGTTGTTGGGCGTTGTGCTCCCCACATTCACCAAGATTGGGTCACGGTCATTGCCGCTGCCTGTGTATTGCACCTGCCCGTTCATGTTCACGTCCTCGCGCCAATAGCCAGAGACCGTGTTGTTCGGCGTGGTACTACCAACCCTCACAAGGATCGGGTCGCGGTCATTGAGCGAGCCGGTATACTTCACATCGTGGTTGAAATCCGCATTGCCTGCCCAGAGCATCATGATGCCACCAACATCCTTACGCGCATTCATACCCCATGTTTGGGTTGAGCTTAACGTAAAGTCGACAGTAGTTGCCTGAGCCGATAGCTGCAAGGGGCTTGCGGTCATGCAGCCCAGATGGTTTCGATGGCGGACCGCCACATAGTAGTTGCCTGGTTCCACTGGGAAAAATACCGGGAACGTATCCTGTCGCAGGTCTACTACATCGCCATCCCGTTGCAAAAGTGCAGCGCGTGTGGCCACCACCGTCTGTGGCGCGCTTGCTGACCGCAATTCCAGCAACACCCAATCTACCGCAAGGTCATTTGCTGTCCCTGTGAATGAACCAGGTGCCACTTGTTCCCTGCCTCCCTCGCCGTAATACGCGATACCCAGCGAGGTATAGGGTTCCAATGAAGGTATGAGTCCCGCCGTTCGAAGGTCATGGCGCATCAGAGAGGACGCAACATCATCCGCACCCTCGAGCTGCGCTTTTACTCGGACACCGACATTCTTGCTTGAGCTGCCCGATAGGCGCGTTAGCATTTGATTCCGCTGAGCGTTGCCGGGGCCGAATGGACCATATCCACCTACGACTATTTTACCGTCCGGCTGCTCGACCATCTGATAGGCTTGCGGCTGGGAGAAGCTTACATCCTCCGTCGCGAATTCTGTTTCCAGTGACCCATCCGCATTCAATCGGGTCACGCCGACCGTGGTCGTGCCGTTCACGACATAGCCCAAACCCCCGAGCAGAACTTTACCACCTTGTAGTAAGGTGACGTGCTCTACCGGGTAGGTGAGGTCGCCTGTATCAAAGCTGGTATCCAAAGACCCGTTGACATTCAACCGTATGATGCCCTTTTGCCGGTTCGGAGCAATACTTTCCTGCAGCGTTCCGGCCACAAGCACTTTGCCGTCCGGTTGTAGCGCCAGGTCATAGACCCAAACACTTTGATAAGCCATGGTCGGGGTGAAAGTCGGGTCCAAGGCACCATCCGAGGTGAACCTGGCTATGCCGTCGCGGAACTGGTCGCCCACGGTTTGAAAGCGACCGGCGGCCAGAACCTTCCCGTCCGGAAGGTTGACGATGGAAAGCACGACCGCGTTCCATTGCAGGTCGGTCTGGAATGTGGAATCCAGTGAACCATCGGGATTGAAACGCAGCAAGCCATTGAACGAATGGCCGAACGCGGAGTACCCGTATCCGCCTACGTAGAACTTGCCGTCTGGCCGGAGTGCTAAGGCTCGTACGCCGATAGAGTCCAGTTTTGGCGCTGGTGTGAAACTGGGGTCAAGGGTCCCGTCCGAGTTGATTCGCCTCGTACACAAGTAGCCAGCCACGGGTCCGCCAACCGTTGTACCGACGATGATCTTTCCATCCGGTTGCAACAAGAAATCTTCGACGTTGCTCTTCCATGGAAGCGTACCGCCCGAGAAGGTCAGGTCCAGTGCACCGTTCGGCAACAAGCGAGCTATGGTCCCAATAGGCTGTCCGTAATATGTACTGAATCCACCAGATATCAGGATTTTGGCATCTGGCTGTAGCGCTATACCGAAGACCGCATGATTCAAGGCGCTCAGGGGCTGGAAAGTGGGGTCCGTCTTGCCGGGTTGTGCATATGAAATGCTTGCGGTGGATAGGAGGGCGGCTGCTAGGCCAGGGCGGAACATGTAACTGGTATTTGGAACCCAAAGTGCAAAAGATCGCGCACATGTGGCAGGTGCGCTTGCCTTCATTTAGCGACATTCGACCCCATGCCCCTCTCCCGCATCGAGATACGCCGCCGCGCCACCGCCTTCGCCAAGGAGTGGGCCGATACCGCCGATGAGGATGCCGAAGCCAAGAGCTTCTGGGACGGCTTCTTCCATGTCTTCGGCGTGGACCGCAAGCGCGTGGCCGCTTTTGAGCACCACGTGACCAAGCTCGACGGTGGCCACGGCTACGTGGACCTCTTCTGGCCAGGCAAGCTGGTGGTGGAGCACAAGAGCCGTGGCAAAAGTCTCGACAAGGCCCACGGCCAGGCCATGGACTACCTGCACGGCCTGAAGGACCACGAGTTGCCGCGCTTCATCATCGCCAGCGACTTCGCCCGCATCCGCGTGAATGACCTGGAGGCCACCGAGAGCACCACCATCGCGCTCGCCGACCTGCCCAAACGCATCGAGCTGTTCGACTTCATCAGCGGGTGGAGCACGCCCAAGCCGCTGGAGCAGGACCCGGTGAACCGCAAGGCCGCCGAGCTCATGGCCCAGTTGCACGATGAACTGAAGGCCAGCGGCTACACCGGTCACGCCCTGGAGCACTACCTCGTGCGCCTGCTCTTCTGCCTCTTCGCCGACGATACCGGCATCTTCGAGGCGCAGGTGTTTTACGACTTCATCGAGGGCCACACCCGCGAGGACGGCAGCGACGTGGGCGCGCAGCTCGCCTGGCTCTTCGACCTGCTGAACACGCCCGACGACAAGCGCAGCAACAAGCTGGACGACCGCTGGAAGGACTTCCACTACATCAACGGCAAGCTCTTCGAAGAGCGCCTGCCCACCGCCACGTGGGACAGCGCCATGCGCGTGACCCTGCTGGAATGCGCCGCGCTGGATTGGACCAACATCAGCCCCGCCATCTTCGGCGCCATGTTCCAAGGGGTGATGGACCCCAAGCAGCGCCGCGACCTGGGCGCGCACTACACCAGCGAGAAGAACATCCTCAAACTCATCAAGCCGCTCTTTCTCGATGAGCTCTGGGAGGAGTTCAACCGCGTGAAGGGCAGCAAGCCGAAGCTGGAAGCCTTCCACCAGAAACTCGCCGGCCTGCGCTTCCTGGACCCCGCCTGCGGCTGCGGCAACTTCCTCGTCATCACCTATCGCGAACTGCGGCGCTTGGAACTGGAGGTGCTGAAGGTGAAGCTGAAGGGCCAGCAGGTGACCAACGTGCAGGCCTTCGTGAACCTGGACGTGGACCGCTTCTATGGCATAGAGATCGAGGAGTTCCCTGCGCAGATCGCGCAGGTGGCCCTGTGGCTTACGGACCATCAGATGAACATGGCCGTGAGCGCCGCCTTCGGCGATTACATGGTGCGCATTCCCCTGCGGCACAGCCCCACCATCGCGAATGACAATGCGCTGCGGTTGCCGTGGGAGAGTTTGCTGAAGAGGGGGCAGCAGTACGACTACATTCTGGGCAACCCGCCGTTCGTGGGCAGTAAGCTCATGAGCGCGGACATGCGCGAAGACATCGAGCGCGTGTTCACGGGCGTGAAGGGTGCCGGTACCTTGGATTTCGTGTGCGGTTGGTACGCGCTGGCGGCGAAGTACATGAAGGAACATGGGCAGCACGCCACGCGCACGGCGCTCGTCAGCACCAACAGCATTTGCCAGGGCGAACAGGTCGGCATCCTCTGGGGCTACCTGCTCGCGCAGGGCATGCGCATCCACTTCGCGCACCAGACCTTCCGCTGGAACAACGAGGCCAGAGGGGTGGCGGCCGTGCATTGCGTCATCATCGGCTTCGGCGATACGGAGGTGCCGGTGAAGCGCATCTACCAGTACGATGATCCCAAGGCCGAACCGATAGAAGAGCATGTGCGGAACATCAGTCCATATTTGGTGGAGGGCAACGACCTGGTGGTCCGCTCGCGACAGAATGCCCTTTGCTCAGTTCCGGCGATGCTCTTTGGAAACATGCCCAACGACGGCGGCAACTTCTTGTTCACAGATGAAGAGAAGCGGGCATTTGTAAAGGTTGAACCTAATGCGGCCCGCTATTTCAAGCCGTTCTTGAGCGCACATGAGTTCATCAACAACGAAAGGCGATGGTGTCTCTGGCTGAAGGATGTCACAGCCAGCGAGGTTCGCGCTATGCCACACGTGAAGGAGCGAGTGGAGAACGTGAGGAAGCTTCGTGCGGAAAGTTCACGGCCGGGGACAAGGAAACTCGCAGCCACGCCAACGCTATTTGGCGAGATCCGTCAACCAGCAGGCCGGTACATCCTGGTGCCGAGGCATTCCTCCGAGAATAGACTGTTCATTCCGCTTGGATATGAACGACCACAGGATATCGTAGCTGACAGTTGCATGTGTCTGCCACACGCAACTCTTTTTCACTTCGGCGTGCTTCACAGCACCATGCACAACGCTTGGGTGCGATTTACCTGTGGCCGATTGGAGAGTCGCTACCGCTACTCAAAGGACATTGTCTACAACAACTACCCCTGGCCCGAAGCCCCCACGGCGGCGCAGAAGCAGGCTGTGGAGGCGGCGGCGCAAGGCGTGCTGGATGCGCGGGCCGCGCATAAGGGGGCCAGCCTGGCCGACCTGTACGACCCGCTCACCATGCCGCCGGACCTGGTAAAAGCCCACGAGAAACTGGACAAGGCCGTGGACAAGTGCTACCGCCCGCAGCCCTTCGCAAGCGATGCGAAAAGGGTGGAGTACCTTTTTGAGTTGTATGAGAGGTATACCAGTGGGTTGTTGGCGCGGGAGAGGACAGGGAAAAAAGCGAAGAAGGCATGAGCGGTACTCAAAGTGGCTCTGGCTTCCAGCCAGAGCACATGCACCGGCTGGAAGCCGGTGCAACTCAGCCAGAGAGTGGCTCTGGCTTCCAGCCAGAGCACATGCACCGGCTGGAAGCCGGTGCTACTTTGCCTGACCTGTTCTTCGATCCGTATGCCGGAACGACCATCAGCGAGCGGAACCTCCCGCATTGGAAACAGGACGGAAAGCTCTATTTTCTCACTTGGCGATTGGCGGACAGTTTGCCGCGCGAAAAGCGGGAGCAGCTGCAGCAGGAGCGTGATGCATGGGAACAACGGCACGGGGCCCGGTCTCCGAAGGAACTCACGGCCGCGGAGCGCCGCTCTTACTATGAGCTGTTCCACGAGCGTGTGCAGACCTGGCTCGATGCCGGCTCGGGCTCTTGCGTGCTGAAGGAGGAAGCACCACAACGGATCGTGGTGAACGCGTTGCACCACTTCAATGGCATCCGTTATCGGCTCGGAACATTCGCGGTGGCCGGGAATCATGTGCATGTGCTGGCCGCACCGTTGGCGGATATCACCTTATCCTCCGTGCTGCACAGTTGGAAGTCGTTCACGGCGAACGCGATCAACCGCGCGCTGGGCCGCACAGGGAAGCTCTGGCAGGACGAGAGTTATGACCACCTCGTGCGCAATGGGGATGAATTGGCACGGATCGAAGCATACATCATCGGCCACGGAACGAAAGGCGCACACGTTGAACATCATCCGGTAGTGGCGGATATGGAGCCACGCAGCGACCCCTGAGCCGCACCTATCTTCATATTGGACCGTAACCCATTCCCATGCTCCCCAACCTCCTCATCGCCCTCGGCATCGTCCTCATCGCCAGTGGTGCGTGGCTGAAGTTCCGCGAGCAGCCAACACCCGCGCCGGTGGAAGTCGCGAAGGCCGCACCCGCCAGCCCGGAGGAGAAGGGCCTCGCCTTTGAGCAATGGGTGGTAAGCCACCTGAGTAAACAACACCACGTGGTGAAGGATTGGCGCAGCGATAAGAAGGCTCCCAATGGCACCTATGCCGAGAGCAACAAGTACCCGGATGTGGAAGTGGCCCTCAACCTGCACGGCAAGGAGTACCCTTTCGCCATGGAGTGCAAGTGGCGCAACAGCTTCATGGGTGCCAGCGTGGAACTGGACAAGGACCAAGTGACGCGCTACCAGAGCTATGAGGCCGAAAACCAGCTACCGGTCTTCCTGGTATTGGGCATCGGCGGGCAACCGGACAAGCCTGCCGAACTGTACATCATACCCGCCCGCCAACTGAGCACCAAGCTCAGCATGGACCAATTGGGCCAATACCGCCAACCGATGACCCGCTCGACGTTCTATTTCGATGCGTTCACGCGGAAGTTGGGCTATTGAGCAAGCAGATGTAATACTCATGCTCCAGGAGTTCCCGGAGAAGTAGATCCATTATCGCGTTATGGCCAACTTGCCGTAGAAGCGATCCGTCCCTTGGAGCAGACCAATACAATACACGCCCGCAGGGAATGACCCAATGGGCCATTTGCCAGGTGGAACGGGCATGGATGCGACCAATCGACCTTCTGATGTGTGTACATCAAGAATACCGCGATGCGGGATCTCAACGAACACGCTTCCCGTGGAAAGGTCCGTGGCAATCTGAAGTTGAGCGGGAGCGATCTCAAGCATACCCGAATTCACGTTCGGGACGAAACTCCACACATCATCCAAGCGAAAGCCATTCGTGCCTGTGGCTATGTATGCCGCGTCCCCGACCACGAAAGCCGTGGCCCGAAAGCGTGCCGCACCTGGCAGTGGTTCCTTAGGCGTCCAATCGTCTCCACTCGGGTCATACTCCCATACCTCGTTGAACAGCGGGGTCATTGATGCGGCACCGGTCGCGATATAACCTTTACCGGCCATGGTGAACGCAACAGCGTCCTGGCGCCCTTCTACTCCTAATCCGCCCATGTCACTCACCTGCTGCCAAGTATCGCTTCCGGTGTCATATCTCCAGATATCCTTCAACCACTGAACACTGTTCTTTCCAGTGCCGACAAATCCAGCCTGGTCAATAGCGAAGCCAACACCGGCGTTCCTGCCAGGGCCAGGAAAAGACGCTTTTTCCGACCATACGCCCAGCCCAGGGTCGTATGCCCACATGTCGATCGGATAAGACCAAAGCCCATCAGTGCCCAAAGTGACATAGCCAGCGCCCCCTGCAGTGAACGCGCATGCACCCGCCCTCGCAGTTCCAGGAAAATCCGGGATTTGCTGCCACGTATCCTGTTCCGGGTCATACTCCCAAAAGTCACTCAGATGGGTCTGCAGATTCATGTTGATCCCAGCGCCGATGTAACCCTTGCTCCCAATAACGAAACTCACCGCTTCGTAACGCCCCACGCCGGGAAAGGCTGCGCGCTGGATCCAAACATCAGAAACAGGTTCATACTCCCAGAGATCTGACACATAGTCACCGTCCTCACCAGTACCCAGGAAAGCCCTATCACCAATAGTGAAGGCCACCGCACCTGAACGCGCTGTCCCGCCGAAATCTGATCTCTGGTTCCAAGTATCTGCGATGGCGTGAACAGAGACACTGGTCAGTACGTATGCCAGAATGTACTTGTGTTGTCGCATTGCGCTGTATTTGAGTAGGTGGTTGATAAGACAATAGTAAGTTGAAGTCCCTTGATATTACCCTGTCCGGCGCTCGGTTGTTTCCCGAGTGCCGTGCGCATCCCCTCACCGGCGCTCGGCTGTTTGCCGAGTGCCCCAAGAACCACACCGCCTCCGGCGGCCAAGAACCTAGCGCACCCAATACGCCAAGAGGCCTATAGCCCCGAGCCAAAGGCCCAATTCAACCCAGCTCGCCTCCTGGCCTCCGGCCTTCGGGCCAGCACCAAAGCCAGCAGGTCACCCAGAGCTTCTTGTACCGCGCGCATGGCAGGGGCCAAAGCTACCTTCGCACCATGCGCGCCCTCCGCATAGACCCGGATATGAACACGGTAGATGCCGTGGAGCTGCCCGATGAGGACCTGTTGGCGGACATTGAGCGGCAACTCGGTGCCGGGTATGTGCTTCCTGACCGGCGCTCGGGTATTTCCCGAGTGCCGTGCGTCCGCATCTGCCTCCGGCGGTTCCGGCAGCTTGTGGTGGTAACCTGCACATAGCGAGCGATGCTGACGGCCGGAGGCCGGGGTTATCCGGAAAACACCCGAGCGCCGGGATGGTCACTGGAAGGAACACCGCAGCGGAACACGAGCATTCCATCATGCGCCACAGTACTTCAGTTGGGAACGATCAATTTAGCACTCCAACCTGATCACCATGCGGCCTTCTCCCTTACGATGTAATTGCCTCCTCCTCCTTATGACTGTTCTATGCGCATCCCCTCGCGCCAGCGCACAAGACCTGTCCGGTGAATGGCGTGGGAAGATGGTTAGCAGGAACATCTACACGGGCAAGGTCAAATACAATGTCCGCTATCGGCTGATGAAAGGCGAGGGTAACTCATACTCCGGCATCGTGAAGTATCGCCGCCGGGTCGGTGTGATGACCTATGTGTTCAGCCCGGTGATCGTCCTCTTCGGTCAGGTGCATTTTTTCACGCATCAACGTGCGGTGCATGAGTTCACCGGAAGCTTTGACCCGATCACCCGCACGCTGCGGTTCGGCGAAGCCGAAGAACTGAGCCATACGGGCAAGCGCATCTGGTGCAAGGTGAGCGACGTGCAGTTGACAGGGAACGAGGAACTGAACCGCTTCAAAGGCAGTTACCAAGGCTGTGCTGGTGCATGGGGTGTGCATCCGCACCTTGCGGGCGGCCCTGTGAAGTTCAAGCGCAAGGGCTCCGTGAAGATGGAGAAGTATGACACGCGCTTGAAGGAACTGCTGCATCCCCCCATACACCTGGACCACTGGCAAGTGCTCGGCGGTTCCCGGCAGGACACGATACCAGCCGACGCGAAGGTGACGTTGCACTCTGCCATCACCAATACCGGGAACATCGCAGCCGAGGTGCATACCATAGCGTACTTGGCATCCACGGTACCAGGCTTGGCCATGACTTCTGGTGCAGGCAGCCGCTCGGGACCGGCACCCACGGTGCAGCCTGGCGCGAACATGCCCTGGACGGTCGGCCTCACGAGCACCAACTCGCTGGCCAATGGTTCGGTGGTGGTCGTTTGTGAGCTGATCAATGCCAAGACGGGCACAGTGCTGCAGACCGACAGCATTAAGCTCCATACGCTTGGCATAGCGCCTGATAAACTCTCGGTGAAATCCGCTTCGGACTCTTGGAATACCGTGAAAGGGATATTCATGCGACAGGACAGGTCCGGTATGGAAGCCATTCGTAGGCGGCTGACGGAGCAGTCCTCCACGGACCCGCTGGCCAAGGGCTGGCTGGCATATTTCAGCAGCACCGGTGATTACAACTATTCGATGGACCGTGTAAAGGCTGGACGGCTTTTCGGCAGCTGCATCAACCAGCTGCGCCGCGCCTGTGAACATGGCGATGCCGAAGCCGCCTTTCTGCTGGGGGCCTACCTTGAATTGACGGATGCGAAGGGTGAGAACCGGAATGTCGCCGAGGAGCTCTTAACCCGCGCGGCACGGGCCGGTTTCGTGCCTGCGGTCATCGACCCCATGGCCATGCGCATGCGGCTGACCACACCGGAGCAATTGGGGGAATTGCAAGCACAAGGGTATACGGAAGCACTGCGCCCATGGATGGAGCACGACCCCACAGGTGTCTGGCCGGCGGATGCGGCCCTGACGTGCAAAACATGCCATGACCTGAACGCGGTCCGCGATACCTCCAGCGCTACGGATGCATGGTTCCGCTATACGGACACGGCCTTCGCGCAAGGTGTGAACGAAGCATACCTGGGCATGCACGCCAATGAAGCGCTTCGGGAGCGCTTGCGCGGTGAAGGCCGGGAGGAGGAGCTATTGGCCCGCTTGCAACGCGGTGCGGACGCGGGAGGGGTAAGGAGCATGCGGGCATTTGCGCGCACCTGCATCAACCGGGGTGAAGTGGACCGTGGTGTAGCCTACCTACAACGTGCAGCACTGCTCCACAACGCAGAGGCCATGAAGGACCTGGAGACGGTCATGGGCTATGAAAACGTTGATGGGGCCGGCTGGGCTGCGCAGCGCTATTGGCAGAACCAAGCCGCGCGCCTGGGGGTGGGCAAGAGTGAAGATGATGGCGTGGCCTTGGAGCCGCTCATGAACATGCCGAGCGAACTGGACCTGAGCCCCTCGACTCATGTAACGGTAACGAACGGCTATGGTACTGTCGTTGAGGAATACGACGAGGGCCCTGGTCTACTGGACATCGCCTTCCGCTTTTTGGGGCAGAAGATCGTTGATGATGCTACCCAGAAACAGGAACTGCGGAACGAGGTGGCACGCGTCATCGCTGTGGACGGCCATGAAGTGTACGGTGGTGCGATGTGTTCAACGCTCCATACCGGCATTGAAGTGCGGCCGGGCGATAGCCTGTTCGTGCACGCCAACGGGCTCATCGAAACAGGCATGGCCACGGGTACCCGCACACCAGCCGGGGAGCGTCTTGTGAAACACGGCCTGGGGAGCGACCTGGAGCGGCTCGCTATGCCCATTACCGCGGACTGTCCGTTCGGTTCCTTGATGCTCCGGGTGGGGGCCGGCACTCGCCACTGTGCAGGTGCCTCGCTTGACTTGGTGGTGAAGGAAGCCGGCGAGGTCATCATGGAATTCAACGACCAGAAGTTCATCGGTAACAAAGGCTACTTCAATGTGGAACTGAGCGTGGTGCGCAAGCCATAGGGATCGCCGGCCCGTGCCGACGTTTAGCGTGCACTGGGCGACGGAAACGTGAACAGGTGAATCTTTCCCTGACCGTCGCTCGGATGTTTCCCGAGTGCCGTGCGCTTACATCCGCCTCCGGCGGTTTCGCAGCGTGTGCTGGACAACCTGCACATAGAGAGCGATCCTGACGGCCGGAGGCCGGGAATATGCGGCACTCGGGAAATACCCGAGCGCCGGGATGGTGGCCCTAAGGCGATCGTCACTCGGCACAGCCGAGCGACAACCGGGGAATACGCGGTTTACCACCGTTTGCGTGGCCTGCTCTATCGTTCACAGGTTCCAGCAAAGCCCAATACCCCTTGGGCCGGGTCGGGCTCCTCGGCCGGGATGAGCGACAGGTCGAGCGCGGGCAGGTCCACGGACTCATGGGGTACGGGCATGGGCTGCACGCTCACGGCCAGCACCTCGCCGGTGCGCGTATCGCAGGTGGCGCGCAGGCGCAAGCGGCCTTCGGACCAGCTGACGTGAACGGGTTCCTGCTCTACCATATAGTACGTACCCTGGGCGGCCTGATGCCTTCGCAGGCGTTCCACTTGCAGGGCGTAAGTGAGGATGTCCGCCTTCATCTGCTGCACGGTGCGCAGCAGGGCGAGGCACTGCTGGGTGATGGGGGATTCCATTGCGAGGACTTGTGATCGACGGATTATACGACGATCGGTTGTCGGATAATGTAGCAATGGGTTTGTTGCCGACCAAACCGTGCGGCCTTGAGTACGAAGCCGGAGGCCCACCAGCCGGAGAAACAACCACTGCATTTCCCACGGAGTTCTCCGAAAACCCGGGGTGGTACGTCGGAAACTCCGCGTCCTTCGGCCCGAACCCGGCGGGATGTTCCGGGGAACCGGCGTAGTGCGCTGCGTTTCCGGTGGGGTTTCTCGCGCACCCGACGTGGTTGTTGGTGAACCCGGCGAGGTCGGTGGCCTTTTCCGTGGGGTCCAGCGCGAACCACGGCGGTTGTGCGCCGGATGCCGCGTCCTTGGTTGCGCATCTCGGCGGATGCAGCGCACATCCGCCGGGAAATGCCGTGGAACCGGCGTATGCGTTCGCATTTCCCGCATGATGCGGTACACATCCGGCGGTATTTCTGCGGCCCCTTGCGCGCGGCATTCGACCGCAGTGCGTCTTCTACCATGTATGCTGTGGTACTTCGGGTGCCATCGGCCAAAAAGCCGACTATCCAACGGTCGCGGCGAATGGTACAAGGGGCCATAAACCATGCGCGTAGGCCCGCCACCAATAGGCTTACAGTCCGACGATGAGTACAGTAAAACTTGGGCTGAAAGGCCTCTCCGCCACGGAGCTCGTGGCCAAGGCGCAGGGTATACACGATGCCATCACGGGCAACGCCATCTACCCGACACCGACCCCCGCGATGGCGGCGCTACAAACGGCCATCGACGCCCTGGCGGCGGCGAACGCGGCGGTGGACAACAACGGCGGCCGCAACGAGCACCAGACGCGGCGCGTGGCCGAAGCGGCGCTGCGCCTGCTGGTGAAACAGCTGGCCGGCTATGTGCAGATGACCAGCAACGGCGATGAGGACAAGATCCTCAGCAGCGGCTTCGCCGTGGTGAAGCACGGCTCAGCCATCGGCGAGCTGAACCCGCCCATCGACCTGGGTTCACGCGTCACCAACTTCACGGGCCGCGTGTCCCTGAAGTGGAAGCGCGAAGAAGGAGCGGACATGTACCATGTGTTCATGAGCAGCAGCAACGACCCCTTCAAGTGGGAGCTGATCGGGGCCACCACCAAGAGCCGCTTCCACGCGGACAGCCTGGAGGCGGCCAAGTTCTACTGGTTCGCCGTTACCGCCCTGGGCGCGGCCGGGGAGACCAGCAAGAGCGAACCCGCCCTGTGTATGGCGGCTGCCTGAGTCCTGAAGCCTTCGCGGTGAACGGCCCTTCGCACGAGCGAGGGGCCGTTGTCGTTCCGGGGCCGTCCATCCCTGACTTACGACCGGTTCGGCCTGGCGTGAACGGTTCGGTCGGTGAACATGGAGGGACGCATCTTTGCGCCCCTTTTTGCGCACTGATGAAACCATCGCTTCTTTCGCTCACCGTTCTGCCCGTCGTCCTCGCCATCGGTTGTGGAGGACCGGAAGCACCGGCCGACAAATCCGTGGAAACCGCTACCGCGAACCCCCTCGCCGCCAGGAGCACGCTCGTGTTCCAGGCGCCTGTCTTCGACAAGCTGAAGGACACCGACTACGAGCCCGCCATCGAGGCCGGGATGAAAAAGCAACTGGGCGAGGTGCAGGCCATCATCGACAACCCCGAACCGGCCAGCTTCGAGAACACCATCGTGGCCCTGGAGAAGAGCGGGCTGGACCTCACGCGCGCCACCAAGATCTTTTTCGGGCTCACGGGCAGCGCCATGAACGACACGCTGGAAGCGGTGAAGGAACGCGTGGCCCCGAAGCTGACGGCGCACAGCGATGCCATCACCATGAACGAAGCGCTCTTCAAGCGGGTGAAGGCCGTGTACGACAACCGTGCGGCGATGAGCATGGAGGCGGTGGATGCGCGCCTGCTGGAGCGCTACAACACGCGGTTCATCCGCGCGGGCGCCTTGCTGGACAACGCGGGCAAGGAGCAGCTGAAGAAGCTGAACGAGGAAGAGTCGAACCTCCAGACGAAGTTCGCGGCCAACATCCTCAAGGCGCGTTCGGCCGCGGCCATCGTTGTGGACAAGAAGGAAGACCTCGATGGCTTGGGTGAAGAGGCCATCGCCGCTGCCGCCGATGCGGCCAAGGCGAAGGGGCAGGAGGGCAAGTGGTTGATCGAGCTGATCAACACCACCACGCAGCCGGTGCTTTCTTCACTGAAGAACCGCGCGTTGCGCGAGCGCATCTACAAGGCCAGCACCGCGCGCAACAGCAGCGGCGAGACGGACAACAAGCCGCTTGTGGTCCGCCTGGCGCAGGTGCGCGCGCAGAAGGCCAAGCTCCTCGGTTTCCCGAACTGGGCCGCCTACGTGATGGACGACCAGATGGCCAAGACCCCGGAGGCCGCGCTGAAACTGCTCGCCGGACTCGCGCCGGCCGCAGCGAAGAATGCGAAGGCCGAAGCGGCGAAACTGCAAGCCCTCATCGACCAGCAGAAGGGCGGCTTCAAGCTCGAGCCTTGGGATTGGGACTTCTACAGTGAGCAGGTGCGCAAGGCGGAGTACGACCTGGACGAGGCGGCGATGAAACCCTACTTCAATTTCGATAGCGTGCTGGTGAACGGGGTGTTCTACGCCGCGAACGAGCTGTACGGCCTCACCTTCAAAGAGCGGCATGACCTGCCGGTGTACCACCCGGATGTGCGCGTGTTCGACATCATCGACACGGGCAACACGGTGATCGGCCTGTTCTACGGCGACTATTACGCGCGTGACGGGAAGCAGGGCGGCGCGTGGATGGACAGCTTCCTGGACCAGGGCTATCTGCTGGACCAGCAACCGGTGATCACCCAGAACTGCAACTACGTGAAGCCCGCCGCCGGTCAGCCCTGTTTGCTCAGCTTCGATGACGTGACCACGCTCTTCCACGAATTCGGCCACGCACTGCACGGCATGCTGAGCCGCCAGAAATACCCGCTCTTCGCTGGCACGGCCACCACCACGGATTTCGTAGAGTTCCCCAGCCAGATCAATGAGGCCCTCGCCACGGACCCGAAGGTGCTCGCGCACTATGCCAAGCACTACAAGACCGGTGCGGCCATGCCCGCCGACCTCATCGCCAAGATGAAGAACGCGCGCCGCTTCAACCAGGGCTACATGACCAGCGAGTACCTGGCCGCCGCGCTGCTGGACATCGAGTGGCACATGCTCGGTGCGGACGCGCCCCTGGTCGCCGATGCGCAAGCCTTCGAGGACGCCGCATTGCAGAAGTACGGCCTGCTGAACCCGCAAGTACCGCCGCGTTACAAGACCTGCTACTTCAGCCACATCTGGGGCGGTGGCTACAACGCGAACTACTACGCCTACATGTGGAGCGAGGTGCTGGACGCGGACGGCTGCGCGTGGTTCGCCGAGAACGGCGGCTTCAACCGCACCAATGGCATGCACTTCCGCAGCACCGTGCTCTCACAGGGCGGCAGCAAGGAGAGCGGCCAGCTCTTCCGCGATTTCGCAGGTAGGGATGCGCGCCTGGAGCCGCTGCTGGAGCGCAGGGGATTGAACTGAGCGGTGTGCGAGTTGCCCGGTGAACGTCCCGTATTCGTGGGATCCGGCGTGCGAGCTTGCATGAGCCCGGAGGGGCACGAGGACCCGCGAGAGGCATGTGAACGGATGCACCTGCGGAATATACGCGCGATGGATGAAGCCGACCCCGCAGTGATCAACACGGCACGCAGCTATTCCGGTCCGTAATACGGAGATGCGGGTTTTCCACGGCCTACGAACGCATGGTCGGCGTTCGTAACGCTTGCTGGGGCAGGTCGTGACCCACCGCCATCCTCACCATAGGTGGGTAGTGCGTTCGGGATCCGGCCACCGTGTGCTGGATCGGACTTCACGCAGGGCGATGGTAGAGGTTTCTTGGCGCCTGTAATGCGACAAAGCAGATGACCAACCTGGAAGAAGCAATGGACGATGCCACCGATGTGGATGGTCTCGTAACCAAACTGGCCGCCTATGAGGCCGCGATGGCCCGGCCTGGGGCTGACCGCAAAGGGTCTTTCCTGGAATTGATCGACATCCGGGAGCGGCGTTATCTGTTCCTCTCGCGCGGCGCCGTGCCTATCCTGGACGGGCGACACTTCTTTGCGGCCATGTATCAGGAACTCACGGGCGAAATGGTGAACCTGAAGAACTGGGGTGACCATCGCGGATACACCTTGCTCATGGGCGTCGGCAATGAGCTCAAACAATGCCTTGACGAGGCCAGGGCGCGGGTCTTCAACTCCTGCTTTTCACCTGAGGACCTGGGCTCGAACCGCATGGGTTATTTGTTCGCCCGGCGTGTCCTGAAAGCCAGAGAGATCGGCGTTTCGGTCAACACCCCACAGCTACTGAGGGCGTTCTTGGAGGAACGGGGCCCCGTGAGCGTGGCCAGGGTCCACGCGGCCAAAGG
>CAZYPC010000101.1:0-15944 GCA_964649165.1 uncultured Chryseobacterium sp. | reverse complement strand
ACGTGGTGGACAATCGCGGCCTGCACATCGACCTGAACGTCTTCGAGCAGGATCTCGCACGCGTACGTGTCGGACAGAAAGTGGTCTTCGGTCATGCGGGCGAACCCGTGGGCCAGCACACCGCAACCATCTTCGGCCTGAACAAGGCGTTCGAGAGCGACCAGCAGGCGATCATCGCTCATGCGAAACTGGACGATACCTCCGAAGAACTGCTGCCCGGCATGTACATCGAAGCCCTCATCATGACCGACAGCACCCAAGCCTGGAGCCTGCCCAGCGAAGCGGTGGTCAGCAACGGTGATGAGCATTTCATCTTCGTGGAGGATGAACCGAACACCTACAAGCAAGTGCAGGTCCGCACCGGTGCGAGCGAACTGGGCTACACGGAGATCGTGCTTTTGAATGAACTGCCAGCCGAGGCCAAGGTGGTGCTGAAAGGAGCATACTACCTGCTGAGCGAACTGACCAAAGGCAGCGGTGAGCACAACCATTGAGATCATGAAAGACCGGAGAACTCTGCTCCTGCTGCTCGCCGTCCTGACTTGTCTCCTCCCGATCGGGGCCATGGCACATGGTGTCTCGAAGTCGGACGCCTCCTTCCTCGCTGGTAATCAAGGTGCGGCCTGGCTCGCGTTCCTATATCTAGGAGCAAAGCACATGGTGACCGGGTATGACCACCTCCTGTTCCTTGTCGGGGTCATCTTCTTCCTCTACCGCTTGAAGGATGTGGCCATTTATGTGAGCCTGTTCACGGTCGGGCATAGCATCACGCTGCTCGCAGGTGTTCTGGGCGGCATTCATGCCAACGCGTATATCGTTGATGCGATCATCGGGCTATCCGTGGTCTACAAAGCCTTCGACAACATGGGCGGGTTCCAACGCTTCTTGGACGTGCAGCCGAACACCAAAGCGGCGGTGGCGATCTTCGGATTGTTCCACGGCTTCGGGCTCGCTACGAAACTCCAAGAGATCGACCTCTCTTCCGATGGGCTTCTGACGAACATGATCAGCTTCAACGTCGGCGTGGAGATCGGACAGTTGCTGGCGCTCTCCGCCATCCTCATCGCGCTCACAGCCTGGCGTCGTTATGCGGGCTTCCTCCGGCATGCCTTCGTCACCAACACGCTCCTGATGATCGGTGGCTTCATCCTCATCGGCTACCAGATCACCGGCTACCTAACGGAACAATAACATGAGCGAACCGATCCAGTCCCATCCACTGCACCCGAGCAAGGGAGCCATTCTCAAGGCCAGCGGCATCGCGCTTGTCGTAGCACTCGTGATCCTCTTCGTTGCGGTGCTTCCGGCGGAGTATGGCATAGACCTTACTGGCTTGGGAACAAAGCTGCACTTCACCCGCATGCACTCTGCCAAGGCCATGCAGGCGAACGTGGACCCGCATCATGCCGAGCCCCAAGCGTTCCAGCAGAACAAGGTCGTTCTGCGTTTCGAGCCGGGGCAGGGCTACGAATACAAGTTCCGTATGCAGCCCGGAAACGCGCTCCTGTATTCCTGGAGCGGTACCGGGCCGTTGGAGTACGACTTCCACGGCGAGATAGAGGGCGACAAGTCGGGCGCGTTCACCAGCTACGAAGCGAAAGTGGATGGGTCTGCCAACGGATCGCTGACCGCCGCTTTCGATGGTGTGCATGGCTGGTACTGGTACAACGCTTCGGACAACCCGGTTACCCTCACGCTGACCACGGCCGGGCACTACGAGATCAAGGGTGTGATCGGGGCTACGGAGGAGGTAATCGTGCGCGAAGGACTGGACTCGGGGACCCGCACCGAGCCACCACCGCATGACCATTCACATTCGGATGGGCACCAGCATTGATGCGTGATGGCCTCCAAGGGATACCACGACACCATGAGGCAACTGCTCATGGAACTCTGGTCGAAGGCCGAGGAGGCGAGGATCAATGAGAACCTCGCCTCCATTTGCCGCGAACTGGACCGTTTCCTGCCCCGCATCAAGCAGAGTTCAGAACAGGGTGTACCGCTCACAGATGCCGAAGGCGATCGCATCCGCCAACTGAACGAAGCCTACAACGCCAACATCGAACGGTACAAAACGCTGAAGGGCTTCAAATGATCACCTGTCGCGATCCTGCACCATGAAGAGCGAACCCAAGCAGATCCTTGCCGAGTTTGGCATTGACGTGGATGGGAAGGATCCCGACGGTCAGTACCAATGGAAGATGCTCTCGTTGCGCGCTGGCAGCGAAGAGCGCAAGCGTCTGGAGCAGGCATGGTCGGCCTATGTGCTCGGTCGCAAACAGGTTGATCTTGCTGGCGCGCCGTCCGCAACAACCACTCGAACCGTCGCGTCAAGCTGGTGGTGGCGCAGAAAGTGGGTCGTCGCGGTCGTTGTTGCCGTGGTCGCAGGTGTCTTGTACTTCTTGTTCGCTTACCAAATGGCCGAACCACGGTCTGCTGTCCCCCGAGCAACGGCCAAGACCATCGGCGACTGGCGGGTGAAGTATGACGCGCTCAAGACCACCCTGAACGAAAGCGGCCACAAGGACGAGCACCATGAAGAGTTCATCCTTCTCGCCGAAGCAGCCAGAAGCGCGATCGAGGCTGGACAAGCCACGGCGATGCTGGATCGGATGAATGCCGATCTGGTTGCTGAACGGGAAGACACTTCAGCGAAACCCATGACCGAGCTTGAGCAACACACCGAGCAGTGGAAGGTCATTGTTCAAGCGCTCATCATGAACAAAGCGGAACTGCTCGATCACGAAGCGTTCAAAGGGCATCACGAAGGCGAGTTGTAATGACCGGCTCAGAGCGATATCGTAAAGATCGAAATCGAACCTGTGATGAAAGACCGCAGATCCTTCCTTCTTCTGCTCGTCATGGCGTGCGTCGCATTGCTTTCCTGTTCGCTCGATCGCCGATTCCTTTCGCCAGAGGTCATCCCACCTCAAGCCAAGCAAGGCATGATCGTTAACCCCATCCAGCACGATACGACGTACTTACTGCTCGAAGGCCCCACATGGCAACCAACATTCCAAGACCGGGCGCACAAGAACCAAGAGCTTCCGTATCGTGTGGAGAGCACCGTTTTCCCATCAGCGAGCGGCAACCGTTTGAACGGCTGGTTCATGCGGCCTACGAAACATGCTGAGAATGGCATGACCATCCTTTTCCTGCATGGCAGTGGTGGTAACGTGACCACCGAGTACCTGTCCATGGTTCCGTTGGTGGAACGGGGCCACCGCGTGTTGGTGTTCGACTATTCAGGGTATGGCCTATCAACGGGAACGGCGACACGGAAAAGCCTATTGGTAGATGCGCACGCCGCACTGCGCCACTTGAACAACCTTCAAGATGGATCGGACCAGAGGCTGATCGTCTATGGCCAAAGTCTTGGGGGCTACGTGGCCATACTGCTTGCGGCATCAGCAGAGGAGAAGATGGATATGCTTGTGACCGAAGGTGCTTTTACCGGGTTTGATGATATCGCGGCTCGTTCAACAGGTCTTGGCTTTCTGGCCCGGATCATGACCAAGGATGGAGTCTCGGCGAAAAGTGAGATACGCAGGGTTCATGTTCCCACGCTCATCGTGCATAGCTCAGAGGATAGGACCATCCCATTTTCCATGGGTCAGGAACTCTTCGATAGCGCGAACGACCCCAAGGAATTCCTGGCAGTTCAAGGCCGACACTGTGGTGCCCCCGATCTGTACCCGGATAGCATATGCACCCGGATGGTCAGACTCATGCCGAAGCGCCCCTAGCCTTCGACGACAGCAGGACAAGTACGAACAAGGACACCAACATCATGCTGAAAGACCGAAAATTCCTCTTCCTCCTCGCCGCCGTCGCCATCGTGGTAGCCATGGAGGTGCTCAGCTTGCTGGGCTACCACTTACCCATGCCCTGGGCACCCATCCTCTTCGGGGCTTTCATTCTTGCCGTGGGCTGGCAGGTGCTATGGAAAGGTGTGCAAGCGCTCTTCAAATTGCGCTTCAGCAGCATCAACCTGTTGATGGTGATCGCAGTGATCGGCGCGTTCTACTTGGGCGAATACCCCGAGGCCGCCGTGGTGATCACGCTCTACGTGCTCGGTGAAAAGCTCGAAGACATCGGCATCGAACGGAGCAAGAGCGCGCTGGACAAGCTGGTGAGCAGCATGCCCAAGACCGTACTCATGAAAGGAGCGACGCAACCCGTGCCCATCGATAAGGTGCCCGTAGGCAGCGTGGTGATCGTGAAGCCTGGAGAGATGATCCCCTTGGACGGCGTGGTGGTGGAAGGGCAGAGCACCGTGGATGAAGCCACGATTACGGGCGAGCCATTGCCGAAGGACAAGCGGAAGGATGACAAGGTGTTCGGCGGCACCTTGAACAAGCAGGGCGTGCTGGAAGTGCGCACCACGCATACGAACAGTGATACCACGCTCACACGCATCGTTCAACTCACCTTCCAAGCACAAACCAACCGCAGCGCCACACAGCAGTTCATCGAAAAATTCGCGCGGATCTACACGCCATCGGTGCTGGCCGTGGCCATCGGTTTGGTCGTTGTACCCGTGTTGTTCTTGGGCGAGCCTTTCGATCCCTGGTTCCAGCAGGCCATCACCATACTCGTGATCGCCTGCCCTTGCGCACTGGTGATCAGTACGCCCGTGGCGATCTACAGCGCCATCGGCAATGCGGGTGGCCGAGGTGTAGTGGTCAAAGGCGGCAAATACCTCGAAGCGCTCGCCGCGCTGAAGGTGGTGGGGCTCGACAAGACACGTACGATCACCTTCGGGCAACCGATCGTGGAGGATGTGATCACCTTCGGCGATACCACCAAGGAGGAATTGCTCGCATGCGCTGCTGGAGCCGAAGCCTTCAGCGAACATCCGCTGGCGCAGGCCATCGTGGAGCGCGCTCAAGCGGAAGGTTTCGAGCCGCACAAGGTGAAGGACTTCCAGAGCACCATGGGCAAGGGCCTGCAAGCCGAGTGCATGGTGTGCGATCACAATGATATCCTCATCGGCAAGCTGGAGTTCATCACCGAGAACCGCAAGGCACAGCCTGAAGCGGTGAAGGCTGTGGAAGAATTGCAGGCACAAGGCAAGACCGCCGTGGTGGTCAGCTTCACCGATCAAGTGGCGGGCGTGATGGGCATCGCCGACAAGATCAAACCCGACAGCGCGGCGGCTGTCGCTTCATTGAAGGCGATCGGCGTGGAACCTGTCATGCTCACGGGCGACAACCAACAAGCGGCGGAACATGTCGCTGCGCAAGTAGGCATTACCAAGGTCTTCGGTGGCTTGTTGCCAGAAGACAAGGCCACGCGGATCACCGAACTGCAACGGACCATCGGACCCGCTGCGCATGTGGGCGATGGCGTGAACGATGCTCCCGCACTGGCGACCGCGACCGTGGGCATAGCCATGGGCGCACTGGGCAGCGATACGGCGATCGAAACGGCTGGCGTTGCCCTCATGAACGACGACCTGCGCCTCATCCCCTACCTCATCCAACTCTCCCGCGCTGCGCTCAACCGCATCCGATTGAACACGGCATTGGCCATTCTCGTGAAAGTCACCTTCCTCACGCTCGCCTTCTTCGGCATGAGCAACCTGGTACTGGCCATCGCTGCGGATGTGGGCGTTACGCTGCTCGTGATCATGACCAGCTTGCAACTCATGCGATGGGGAGCCAGCACCGCCCCTGCGATCGCAGCCAAGCCCAATTGAGCCCTTCGTAGCGTCATACCTTGCACCACACAACAATGCCTGTTCCCATGAGAACCTTCCTCGCCCTGACGTTCACGACCTTGACCTTCGCAACCATGGCCCTCTCGCCTGCTCCCGCCCCAGCAGAGAAAGGCAAGAAGACCGAGACTGTGCGCATCCAGAGCAGCACCATCTGCGACATGTGCGAGAAGACCATTGAGGAGAACATGATCTATGAGAAGGGCGTGAAGAAGGTGGAAGTGGACCTCACCACCGCATCGGTGAGCATAACCTTCGACCCGCGCAAGACCGACCCAGCCGCGTTGCGCACCGCACTCACGAAGCTGGGTTACTCCGCTGATGGTGTTGCTGCCGATCCTGCCGCCTTCGCCAAGTTGCCTGCCTGCTGCCAGAAAGAAGGCTGTGGGAAGCTGCCCGAGAAGCCCTGAGGCTCCCTTCAACCATATGAAGCCCCTCACCATGCGCCACCTCTTTACCCCTGCCCTGCTCCTCCTGGTATCGGCAACCTTCGCCCAAGAGCATCCAGAAGCGGGCCATGGCCTCCCGCACACCCTGGCCCCTGCGGAAGTCCCGCTGATCGGAGCCTACCGCAACAGTCGCGCGAGCGATCGTGGCATCGAGGCACCACCAAGCTGGGTACCGCGCACCATGGCCGAATGGGAGGAGGTGCAGAGCGTGATCGTTACCTGGACCGACTACGAGAGCATCCTGAAACAGATCGTCCGCTACGCCAAGGACGAATGCGAGGTGATCATCGCCTGTACGGACAGCAACGCCGTGATCACTTACCTGAACGGCGCGAACGGTGGTGGCCCTTTGCCCGACCTCGACAACATCCGCTACATCGAAGTGGCCTACAACAGTATCTGGGGCCGCGACTACGGGGCCGAAACGATGTACAAGAACGAGGTGGACAGCCTCTACCTCATGGACTGGATCTACAACCGCCCGCGTCCTGATGACGACGTGATGCCGGAAAGCATCGCAGTGTTCAAGGGGCTGCCCATCTTCAGCGCTACGCAAGCGCCCTACGATGTGGTGCATACGGGCGGCAACTTCATGGCGGATGGTTTCGGCACCGCGTTCAGCAGCTACCTCGTGTACGACGAGAACGGACCGAACGGCAACTACAACCAGACGGTGAAGACGCAGGCGCAGGTGGACGACCTGATGGAGCAATAGATGGGCATCACGCAGTATATCACCATGCCCACGCTGGCCTATGACGCCATCCACCACATCGACATGCACATGAAGCTCATTGACGAGGAACGCCTGCTCGTCGGCGAGTTCCCCGTAGGCGTGAGCGATGGGCCGCAGATCGAGACGAACTTGAACAGCTACGTTGCTGGCCACAACAGCGTGTTTGGCGATCCCTTCAAATTGATCCGCATCCCCATGCCGCCCAGCACCGCTGGTGACTACGCCCCGGATGCCAGCTACCGCACCTATGCCAACAACATCTTCCTGAACAAGCTGGTGCTGGTGCCCACCTACCGTGAAGAGTATGACACCACGGGCCTACGTATTCTGCGCGAAAGCCTGCCTGGCTACCGTGTGGTGGGCATCGACTGCGACAACAGCGGCAGCAACATCATCAGCCTCAGTGGTGCCATCCATTGCATCAGCAAGGGCATCGGCGTGGCCGATCCACTACTGATCCGCCATCAAGGGCTAAGCGATACCTACGAGACGGTGAACCCCTACACGGTTGAAGGCTACATCCGCCACCGCACGGGCATCAGTGGTGCGGAGGTGAATTGGACCACAGATACCGCTGCGGGCTTCAATTCCATCGCCATGGCGGACATCGGCGGTAACAATTGGAGCGCTGCCATTCCCGCGCAACCCGCTGGAAGCACCGTGTTCTATTACATCCACGCAACAGCGAACAGTGGTAAGCAACAGGTGCGCCCCATCGTAGCCCCAGATGGCTGGTGGAAGTTCCGCGTGCTGGACATCAACGCCAGTGTGGGCGAGAGCGTAGCTCCACTGATCACCGAAGTGTTCCCCAACCCCAGCGCCTCGCTCATCATGGTAACGCTGAACGTGCCGCGCGGCCCCGTGCATGTGTACCTCACCGATGCTCTGGGCCGCACCGTGATGGAACTGCACAAGGGCAACCTGCCCGCCGACAACCGCGTGTTCGCGGACATCGAGGCGCTTGGTAGCGGGGCCTATCTCGTGGTGGCCGAAAGCGCCACGGGGAGGAGCGTGCAGCGCGTGGTGCGCAAGTAGTCTCACCGCATTTCAACAAGCCGTCGAGATCTGCGACATGACCTACCGTTGCGGATATCAGCGCTGGCGCGATCACGAAGAACGGATCGGCTGCTGTCGTGCTGGCAATCACGACGGCCGTCGGTGTCACCCTGCTCGTGATCGTAACGAGTTCGCAATTGACGCGGTGGAAGCCGACATGTGCCCCTGCCAATGAGCGGACTGAACCTTTTCGGTCTTCTCGCAGTGTCGGCGATGCTTGTGTTCTATGCTATTGAACGACGGGGGCGATGGACCGTGCTGTGCTTTGCCATAGCGTGTGCTCTTGCATCGGCCTATGGCTTTCTTCAAGGCGCGTGGCCATTCGGTATTGTAGAAGCGGCTTGGGCATTGGTGGCGTTGAGACGGTGGACGCGGCCCCAATAGCCCAGCCTCATTGCCAACCGTAATGCAGGTCAATGCACGCCGTGGTGCCCCATTCAACAGCAAGCTCCGTGCAGTAAGCCGCAGTTCTTTTCCTCTCCTCGTTCCACCGCAGGCGTGGGACATGAAGCCGCGCTTTCCATGAGCGTCCGCTTCAACCCTTCCAGTTCCGCGATCTTCTCCTCGATGGCCTTGGTCTTCGCGTTGAACTGTACGGACATATGGGTGCATGTGGCCTGGTCCGCGTCCATAAGGTCAAGGATCTCCTGCGTCTCGTTCAGGGTGAAGCCCAGACCCTTGATGCGTTTGATGCGCAGCAACCTTTCCAGCGCTTCATCAGGATACTCCTTGTAGTTGTTCTCACGTCGCGCCTTACGGGGCACGGCGATGAGGCCGTGCTTCTCATAAAAGCGGATCGTGTCGCGGGTGAACCCGCTGCGCTGGGCAAGCTGGCCGATGAGCATGATGAGGAAATGGAGCGACAAAGATCGCTACTGCGGCAACCAGCCCAAGGCCCGCAAGCCTTCGCCGATCTCCGCTCCCGCGCTATCGCCTGAAACCGTGAGTTCCTGTCCCTGCTCGGTCTTTTTCACTTCCCATTGGAACGTGGCGCAACACTTCCGCTCGAAGGCCGCGACTTCTTCCAACTTGGCGGTAAAGGCTTCGGGCTGCTGGAACTGGAAGGTGTAGCCGTTCGCCAGCGGCACGATAGCCGTGGCTTTGGAGAACACCGTTTCCTTCAATTCAGCCGCTCGCGCTTGTTGGGCCTTCGCATCCAAGGTGCAGCTATGCACGAGTTTGGTGCCATCCGCGTTCGCTTCGCCTTCCGCCGCCGAGCATGAGCGAGAACACGACGTGCCACCACAGTGTGAGCAGGTAGCGGCGGTCGCGGTATCGTCCTTCTTGCCGAAGCACTCTTCGATGGTGTTGCACGAGGTACAGCAGCCGCCAGCGAAGGTGGCGATCAAGGTGCCTATGAGCATGGTCCTCTTCATTGTTGTTGGGTTCTTGGCGCAACGTAAACAGTGGAGTATGGTCCATTGTCAAGTGCTCTTGCCAGATAGCCAGCTTGCGTCAGATGCGACGGGGTTCAACCACCTCATGAGCCTCGTGACCAAAAGCAGGTAAGAACGTGACGGGGGTCAGGTGATTACCCACCAGCTCGATGCTGCTTTGGTTGTCCTAAACCCATGGTCATGAAAGCTCTCCTACTCGCACTTCTCGGCACCTGCGCCCTATCGTTGACCGTTAACGCACAAGGCTGCGGACCCGTTGGGGATGGCACCAACGGGGCCATGCACTGTCTGTATAGCGATACCATGCACGATCACCTCTATTGCGGAGGTGCGTTCACAGGATCAGGCAGCGACCCTTACTCCCACGTCTGCTGGTGGAACGACACCACCTTCAACCCGATGGGCAGCGGCACCAACGACGATGTACTCTGTGCCACGCACCACAACGGCGACCTGTGTATCGGCGGGTCGTTCACGCAAGCGGGCGGAACCTCTTGCATGCACGCGGCCTATTGGGATGGAAGCACCTGGCACCCTATGGGCGCGGGTTTCAATGGCGACGTGTACTGCATGGCCGAGTACAACGGTGACCTTTACTGCGGTGGGGATTTCACCATGTGCGGAAGCACCCCCATGCAACATGTGGCCATGTGGAACGGCAGCTCATGGTCGCCCGTGGGCAGTGGCTGCGATGAAGCAGTGTATGGGATTACCGTGCATGATGGCATGCTCTGTATGGGAGGACACTTCGAGCAGGCAGGCGGTGTTACCTGCAACGGGATCTGCGGTTGGGATGGCAGCAGCTATCATCCCTTCGGCTCGGGCATGAGCGGTATGGAACACACCGTGAACGCGCTCTGTGTCTACAATGGCAACCTCTGCGCAGGCGGTAGTTTCTCCAATGCGGGCGGCACGTCATGCTCCAACGTGGCCCAATGGAACGGCTCCATGTGGTCCGCTTTGGGCTCAGGATGGTCAATGGGTATGGACGACGCGATCGGAAGCCTCTGTGCCTACAACGGCTCGCTCTATTGCGGCGGTGGTTTCAGTGAATGTGGCGGAGTGACCGCCAACAATCTCGGCGTGTGGGACGGAAGCACCTGGACGTCCATCGGAACAGGCTTCGATGGGCAGGTGCGCTCGCTGGCGGTTTACAATGACGTACTGTACCTGGGTGGCACGTTCTCAACTGCCGACGGCACCGCCGCATCTAACATCGCTCAGTACACCACGGCCACAGGTCTTCGGCCTATCGGTGGTGTTGTTTCGTTCTCGGTGTATCCAGTACCTGCTTCCGATCAAGTGACCGTCACGTTGCTTGAACTATTACCGAATACCACGGTGGAGGTCAGTACGCTTTCGGGTTCCTTGGTTCGCAACATCCGGCCCAGCGCCACGATAGTCACGCTCAATGTCAGTACACTGGAGGAGGGAACTTACATGGTCACTGTGCGCACTGGAAAAGGGAAGCACACGCAGCCATTGCTGATCGTGCATTGAGCGGCGCGACGAGCGGCTGGTGATCAACATCAGCCACCGTTGCTGTCGTGGGATCCGCATTGTTGCGCCCCGCAAGGCGGTCAATGACCACGATGAGGGTTCCACTCGTTCCTTTGGTGAGCATGCGCTCCGCCACGTTGTTCAGCGTCTTCGCCCTCACTGCATTGGTGAAGGCCCAAGATGGGAACGCCCTCCTGCGCGCTGAACTGGAGCGCATCCATGACCTCGACCAGAACGACCGCCACAACGTGAGCGGCTTCATCGGAGCCCAGAAGGACAGCGTGGTCGCGCACATGACCCTTTATGATTCACTGAACCTCGTGCGCGTTACGGCCATCATCGACAGCGCGGGCTGGCTGGGTGCGGAGGTGATTGGCCAGAAGGCCAATCAAGCGCTCTTCCTGGTGATCCAGCACGGGGACGCGAAGCCTGAGATCCAAGCAGAATACCTTCCGCTTATGCGTGAGGCCGTCGAAGAAGGAAGGGCCAACTCATGGGAACTGGCGCTATTGGAGGATCGGGTAAGGGTGAACCATCACCAACCCCAGATCTACGGCTCACAGATCGGATGGAAGGACGGCAAGCCCTACATACAGCCGATCGAAGACGAGGAACATGTGAACGAACGGCGCGCCGCCGTGCGGTTGGAGCCCTTGGAGAAATACGCGGAGCGCTTCGACCTGCAATGGTCGCCACCCGTAAAGCAGGAGCGCGTGCTCTTGCTGGGGGCAGCGAAACACTGAGCAAAGCACACTCCTTATTTTACCGCGATGAAAAAGGCGCTCAAAGTCATTGCACTGATGGCCATCGGACTCCTCACCTACCTCTTGACCGGGGCAAGCTGCGCACCCAAGACGGTCATAGCGGTGAACGGATCGCTCTTCGGCCGACCCTTCGAGACCACGGTGGACAATGAATTGGCCAAACTGATGCTGACAGAACCGCAAAGCGAGGAGGTCGCGGCCTTGTTCAGCGCTTACAAGGACAGGCCGCTGAACACGAACACCCTTTCTGAGATCGCTGCGGTCCATTCCATGGATGTGGCCACCCTCTACTTCCTGCAACGCGCGTACGCCGGTGAGCAGAACGCACATGCGCAGGACAGCTACCTGAACAACTTGGACCAGCTCAGCACGGGCAACACCGGCGAGCCCTTGGCCCCGCTCAAGGACTACTACGTGGCCTTTGTGCCCGGCCTGGACTACAACGACACCACGAATGGCGGCAACTTCGCCCGGCAACGGCGCTTGCTCACCGCAGGCGGTGTAGCGAATGAACTGATCCTGACCGATGACTGGGGCATGACCGACACGAACGCTGCGGTAGTGGCCGCGCGCTTGAAGGAATTGAGCACGGAGCATGAGAAGATCATCGTGGTGAGCGCAAGCAAGGGCGGCCTGGAAACAGCCGTGGCCTTGGGCCGGGTGCTGAAACCGGAGGAAACGGGGGCCATCAAAGCGTGGGTGAGCGTGGGCGGCATCCTGAAGGGCAGCCCTGTAGCAGACACCTACCTCCACTGGCCGAAATGCTGGGTCGCGGAGATCGGCCTGATGACCGTCGGACAGAAGATCGGACTGGTGCAAGACGTGAGCTATGCCAAGCGCGAGACCGAATTCGCGGATCTCGTCTTCCCCGAGCACATCAAGTGTGTGCATTTCATCGGCGCACCGCTCACCACGCAAGTACACAAGCGCATCCGCTCGCACTATTGCTCCATCAAGGAGTTCGGCCCCAACGATGGCATAACCCCATTGGCGGACGAGGTGAGCAACAACGGTATCATCATTTCCGAACTCGGACTGGACCACTACTACAGTAGCCCGGATATCGACAAGAAGACGATCGCATTGGCACTCGTTGTGGCGGAGCAGGGTCCCAGCCCGTATCCGCATCCATAAACAGGGCGTGACATTTGAGGGGAACGACCGTGCTACGCATGAGATCGTCCACCGCGCTTGCCTTCTTTGCTTTCGCATCCGGTTCGTTCGCACAAGACGCCAACGTGCGGCTACGTGCTGAACTGGAGCGCATCCACGCGGCTGACCAACTGGACCGCGAGAATATCGGTCACTATGGGATCGGTACTCCGGAACGCGATAGCGTGAACAAGCATCTGATCCTCCTGGATTCGTTGAACGTGCTCCAGATCACGGCCATCATCGACAGCGCAGGATGGCTTGGGCCGGAGGATGTCGGCAATGGCAGCGGTACGCTTTGGCTGGTCATACAGCACGCCGATCTCGCAACGCAGGAGAAATATCTCCCGGAGATGCGATCGGCCGTGGAAGAAGGGAAAGCAAGTCGGTATCACCTCGCGATGCTGGAGGATCGTGTCGAGATGCGCAATGGACGCCCGCAGATCTATGGCTCGCAAGTGAAGGTGGATAACGGCGTGAGCCGCTTGTGGACGATCAAGGACGAAGAGACCGTGAACGAGCGGCGCGCGGCAGTCGGCATGGAACCGTTGGAGGAGTATGCCGCACGATTCGGGATCGACTGGTCACCGCCTGCACACAAGGAGCGCGTGCTCTTGCTGGGACCGGTGAAGAAATGACCGCCTTCTCTGTCAGTGGGGCAAGCCTCGACAGCGGGAGTGGGCTTGCGAGCCAAGCAACTCACCGTTTACTTCGTGGACAATAGCCACCGCATGAGATACCGGGCCATTGTTCTTACGTGCCTGCTTGCCCACATGGCGCAAGCGCAACATTGTGCCACCGATACCGCTTGGGCCGCCATGCAGCCGCTCCTGGGCAAGTGGTCCGGCGTTTCCGAGGGCGAGCCGGGCAAGGGCACTGTGCAACGCACCGTGGCACCTGCACTGGATGGTGCCTTCGTGCGCATCAACGACCAAGGCGAATTCCCCCCGCAGGAGAAGAACCCGAAAGGCGAACGCCATGCGGACGAGGGCTTCATCGCTTTCGATCGTGCCGCGCGCACCTTCCGCTTCAAGCAGTTCAGTCAAGGGGGCATCCTCAGCGAGTTCAAGTTGGACAGCCTTAGCGCTGATGGCCGCAGCATGATATTCACCACCGAACGCCTGGAGAACTTCATGAAAGGCTGGCGGTCGCGGATCACCTGGCAACTGCGAGCCGATGGCACTTGGGTCGAGGTCTTCGACGTGGCCCCACCGAACAAGCCCTGGATGAACTACATGCGCATCACGCTCACGAGGACCAAGGAATAAAGTACCGACTTGGCCTCTGCGGAATGGGGAGGATAGCATCGGTACTTGACAACAGTTCGCATTGATGGATGTCCTTCAGCATTTCCATGCCATCCACGCGCTGAGCGCTGAGGACGAAGGTGCATTGCGCTCGGTCATCGCGATCGGCGACTATCCGAGGAGCAAGGTGATCCAACGGCCGGGAACCGCCTGCCGAACGCTCTACTTCGTCGAGGACGGCATCGCGCGGATCTTCTACAGCAAAAGCGATCACGAGGTGACCGAGCACTTCGCTTACGATGGCAACATGATCATCCGTGCCGAGAGCCTGTTCAGCGGCCAGCCGACGCACAAGGGCATTCAGGCGGTAACCGACATCCGAATGGCGATCATCGATGCACGCAAACTGTTCGGTCTTTTCGGGCATCACCCCGAAATGGAACGGCTCTTCCACAAGTTGATCGTTCGCGAGTATGTGGCCACCGTTCACCGCGCGGAGAGCCTTCAGATGAAGACCGCCACCGAACGCTATCTGGATCTGCTGCGCGCCACGCCGCTCCTGCAACACGTACCGTTGAAGCACATCGCCTCGTACCTCGGCATCACGCAGGTGAGCCTGAGCCGCATCCGGGGCGGCGTGAAGTGACCACGGGCATTACTTATCATTTGGAAGATCCAGCGCCCACGGCATGCTGGAGCTTTGGCGAACGCTCCGCTATCATCAGCGCATCCGAAAGCGTGGTTGGGTTGCACGGAGATACGCATGACGAACAACTGGCTGGGAGGGCGTACTGAGATCCCATCGAGATCCGAACTCGTTCGCGTGCCAGCGCGTGGCCGATTCTCAGCTCGCGTCCTGCGTAGCGTGCTGTTCCTTGCCTCGCTGGTCGGATCAGCGGTCCTGGCCCAAGACCTTACCTATACGGGACTGATGCCCACGTTGGACCATGGCGCGCGCATCACGGATCGTTTCGGCTACAGCCTTTACGCCTTCGATGCCACCAAGCTGGGAGGCACTACTCCGGGACTGGAACCGGACAAACCGCGCTCCTTCATGGTTTCGGCCGAACTGGGGATCACCCTCCGGCTGAACGATCGCTTCACCGTGACACTGGCCTACCTGCATCAGTGGCTGGAACCATCGGTAACGTTCTCCCGGTCGGAAGATCGCGGCTACCAGCAACTGGCGCACACGCTCCCACTTGGTCGATCCGAACTGCGCCAACGTCTGCGGTATGAAGAGCGCTCCGTACGTACCGTGGAAACAGGCACGATCACCAGCACTCAGCGTCTCCGCTACCGCATCGGAGTGAAACGGCCCGTGGCCCCGGAGCACTGGTACGTGCTGGCCCAGACCGAACTTTTCCTGAACACCATGGAAGGTCTCGCCTTTCGCTTGGATGAGAATTGGACCACGGTGCAAGTGGGCTATGCGTTCTCCAAAGCGAGCGCCTTGGAGGGCGGCCCGCTATACGTGGGTTGGTACCGCAACCAACAGAAGGACCTTCTCCACCAGTTCTATCTTCAACTCACCTGGGTCACGCGCATCGACCTGCGCCGCAACCACGCCGCCAGCGTCCCAGCCTCACCGCAATGAAAGAACCCATCCTCGGCCTCCGTGCGAACTGGCGACAGTTCAGCCTGCTCGTCATTGTGAACGCCTTTGTGGGTGCCATGGTCGGGCTGGAACGCACCGTGCTTCCCATTCTCGCTGAGCAAGAGTTCGGCATCGCCTCCTACGCGGCTGCACTTTCCTTCATCATGGCCTTCGGCGTGTCCAAGGCGGCCGCGAACTACTTCACGGGAAGACTGGCCCGCCGCTTCGGGCGCAAACGTTTGCTCGTTACGGGATGGCTGCTCGCGTTACCCGTGCCCCTCATGCTCATCTATGCGCAGACGTGGCATTGGGTGGTGGCGGCGAACA
>CAZYPC010000100.1:0-16214 GCA_964649165.1 uncultured Chryseobacterium sp. | reverse complement strand
TCCTTCAGGAAGTCCTTCGGGCTGCGCAGGTGCTGGCTCCAGCTCATCTCGCTCACGTGCAGGAGGCCTTCCACACCGGGAAGGATCTCCACGAACGCACCGTAGTCGGTGATCACCATCACCTTGCCTTTCACCTTGTCGCCCACGTTCATGTCGGCGCTCAGGGCATCCCACGGATGGGCGCTCAGCTGCTTCAGGCCGAGAGCGATACGGCGCTTCTCGTCGTCGAAGTCGAGGATAACGACGTTGATCTTCTCGTCCAGCTTCACGATCTCCTCGGGGTGGCTTACGCGGCCCCAGCTCAGATCGGTGATGTGGATCAGGCCGTCTACACCACCCAGATCCACGAACACACCGTAGCTGGTGATGTTCTTCACGGTGCCTTCGAGCACCTGGCCCTTCTCGAGCTGGCCGATGATCTGCTTTTTCTGGGCTTCCAGTTCGGCTTCGATCAGCGCCTTGTGCGAGACCACCACGTTCTTGAACTCCTGGTTGATCTTCACCACTTTGAACTCCATGTTCTTGCCCACGAACTGGTCGTAGTCGCGGATCGGCTTCACGTCGATCTGTGAACCGGGCAGGAAGGCCTCGATGCCGAACACATCGACGATCAGACCGCCCTTGGTGCGGCACTTCACGAAGCCGGTGATGATCTCGTTGGTCTCGAGCGCATGGTTCACTTTGCCCCACGCGTTGTGCACGCGCGCGGTCTTGTGGCTGATGACCATCTGGCCACCCTTGTCCTCCTGCTTCTCGATGTACACCTCTACAGCGTCACCCAACTTCAGGTCTGGCTTGTAGCGGAACTCGCTCAGGGGGACGACACCCTCGGACTTATAGCCGATGTTGATGACGACCTCCTTCTTGTTCATGCCCACCACGGTACCCATCAGTACCTCCTTCTCGGAGATGCTGCTCAGGGTGTCTTCGTAGGCTTTCTCCATCGCTTCGCGCTTCTCCGCGCCGATGGCCTTCTTGTCATCTTCCAACGCTGCCCAATCGAAATCGGCAGGCGGCTCGGCGAAGGTGACCTTGTTCTGATCTGCTGACATACTGCTCACTACTTGTATCCCGAGCCGAGGCCGCGCTGCCCGAGAGTGGTTTGGTTTGCCCGTTGCGCGGCTGAACGAGCTTCCCGAATTGGGGCCGCGAATGTAGCCTTTCCCTGATGATTAGCGAATTAGCTGATGTGCCAATTAGCTGATACAGGAACAGACCAAGCCCGGGCGGGTACCTTTGACCGCAAACGGGACCGGGGAACCATCGCGCGCTCAAGGCTGTTCATCAGTCGTAAGTTCATCCGCTCATCAGCTAATCAGTTCATCAGCTAATCGGCCATCGCGCGCTCAAGGCTGTTCATCAGTCGTAAGTTCATCCGCTCATCAGCTAATCAGTTCATCAGCTAATCGGCCATCGTGCGCTCATTCGACATCCCCACCCACTACCGCAGCAACCTCATCGGCCGCCTGAAGGCGTGGCGCAAGGTGCAGGATCCCAAGAAGAAGGACCTCTCCCCGACCCTGCTGGACCTGGGCCCCGTTCGCTTCGTCTTCGCCCGTCACTTCGGCTTCTGCTACGGAGTGGAGAATGCCATCGAGATCAGCTACAAGGCGTTGGAGGAGAACCCCGGCAAGCGGATCTTCCTGCTCAGCCAGATGATCCATAACCCGGAGGTGAACGCCGACCTGGAAAGTCACGGCTTACGGTTCATCCAGGACACCCATGGGCAAATGCTGATGGACTGGTACGAGCTGACGGCCGATGACATCGTGATCATCCCCGCCTTCGGGACCACGTTGGAGACCGAGGCCAGGCTGAAGGCCATCGGCATAGACCCGCTCAAACACAACACCACCTGCCCCTTCGTGGAGAAGGTGTGGAAGCGCAGCGCCCAGCTCGGCACGCACGACTACACGGTGGTGATCCACGGCAAGGCTGCGCATGAGGAGACCCGCGCCACCTTCAGCCATACAGCTGCCGGCGCTCCCGCCGTGATCGTGAAGGACATGGCCGAAACGGAAGAACTGGGCCGCATCATTCTCGGTGACCTGCCCCTCTCGCGCTTCTCCCAAAAGTTCGGCGCACGGTGCACCCCGGGCTTCGATCCCGCCAATGACCTGCAACGCATCGGTGTGGTGAACCAGACCACCATGCTCGCCACGGAAACGCAGGCCATTGCTGACCACCTGAAGCAGGTGATGGTGAAGAAGTATGGCGACGCCGCGCTAGGAGAGCACTTCGCGGACACGCGCGATACGCTCTGCTACGCCACGAACGACAACCAGGACGCCACCAACGAGCTTCTGAAGGCAGAAGCTGACCTCGCCCTCGTGGTGGGTGGCTACAACAGCAGCAACACGAGCCACCTCGTAGAGCTGCTCGAGCACAAGTTCCCGACCTACTTCATCAACGGCGAGAAGGAATTGCTGAGCGCGGAGGAGATCGAGCACTTCAACTATCCGGCGCACAAGCTGGAGCGCACTTCAAACTGGCTTCCCCTCGACTCCGCTCGGGGTGACAAGCCAGTTACGATCATCCTCACCAGTGGGGCCAGCTGCCCGGATACGCTGCTGGACCGGGTGATGCTGAAGGTGCTGGGGTTTGTGGAGGGGGTGAAGGATCCTGTTGAAGTGGTGAGCAAATTCATCTTATAGGCCGGAAATGAGTTGGCAACCGAGACCCCTGGCTGAGCTTGTTGGGGACATCGAACTCTCCGAAAACGAGATGGATGACATTACCCGGCGTTGGTGGAAAATGATGAAGGTTCCACCGACCAAGTGGCGCTGCTCTCCGATGGGAGACTTGGGTGGCGGATTTTGGGTGGTCGGCATACTCGGCGAACGCTGTCTTTACTACAACGATATCGAGGCTGGCTACAACTGGAGCTCATTCCACGAGGTTGGTACCATCGACGAGTACCACAGCAACCAGACCTCGCTGAAATCGACGATCGCGTCGCTGCCTTGGTGATCGATGGATGATTCGGCCGCCCGAAAGAAGATCCTATTCGTCTGCACCGTGAATCGCATGCGGAGCACCACGGCCCACAAGATCTACCAGGACGACCCGCGCTTCGAAGTGGACTCTGCGGGCACCGACCGCACCGCCAACGTCGTGCTGGAAGAATGGCACCTCGAATGGGCCGATGCCATCGTGGTGATGGAGAAGCACCACCGCAATACCATCCGGTCCAGGTTCCCGGACCTGTATGAGAAGAAACCGATCGTCTGCCTGTACATCGAGGACATCTACGACTTCATCGCCGGAGCTGATCGCGATACTGAAGGACAAGTTCGAGGACGTCTATCGTCGTGGGCTACTGAACTGATCATTGTTCGTTGCCCGTCGCGATGGCGGGTCAAGCCCGCCATGACATCCTTTTGATCAGCGCTGGCACTGCGGCCTTGAGCCACTGTCGCGCCCCTAAGCCTCGGTCACCACCCCGATCGCCTTCACCACATGACCCAGCGCGATGTCGAACTGATCGGATGAGGTCAGGTCGCTGTTATCGATGACGATGGCGTCGATCGCTTGCACCAAGGGGTCAGCGGCACGCGTAGTGTCATCCGTATCACGACGGGCGATGTTGGCCAGCACGCTCTCCAACGTGATGTCCGCGCCACGGCCTTTCAACTCCTGGTAGCGGCGCAGCGCCCGCACCTCGGGGCTAGCGGTCATGAAGAACTTCACTTCAGCATGTGGGAACACGACCGTACCGATGTCGCGGCCGTCCATCACCACACCTCCGCCCTGCCCCATCTGCTGCTGCAGTTGGACGAGCTTGGCGCGCACCTCGGGCACAGGGCTCACAAGCGTTACGTTGTGGCTCACATCCATCTCACGGATGCGGTGCTCCACATTGCGGCCATCGAGCCAGGTCTCACTGCGCTGGGTATTGTCGTCGTGTTTGAAGCCGATGTGGATGCCGGGCAGCACGCGGAGCAGGTTGGCCAGGTCCAGCCGGTCGTTGCTCACCAGTCCGTTCTCCAACGCGTACAGGGCGACCGCCCGATACATGGCCCCGCTGTCGATGTAGGTGTAGTGCAGGTGATGCGCCAGTTGCTTGGCCAGGGTGCTTTTCCCGCAGGAGGAGAACCCGTCGATGGCGATGGTGATGCGGCGCATGGCCCAATGTTAGCACCCACCGGCCAGCCCGCAGCTCAGTTGTCGGTTGTCCGTTGTCGGTCGTCGGGGCGTGGGCATCCCATCGCTGAACCGAACACAGCATTCAAGGTCCGCCAACGGCAGCCCGACAACTAGCTCCCCGCCTTCTTGAAGTCCGCGAAGCGGACCGCCAGGCTGATCGTATTACTGGCCGAGCCGGGGAAGAATTGGGCGAACCCATAACTGAGGTGCAGCTTGCTCACCTTCAGCCCGATACCCAGGCTCATGCCGGTGAGGCCGGGCTTCTCCGCGAGGTTCAGCTCCTGCCGACGCTTGTAGTTGTAACCGAAGCGCAGCATGAAGTTCTTGCCGAACATGATCTCGGCGTTCGGGACGATATGCCACAGGGCCTTTTCCGCAGTGGTCACCTTGTCCTCCACCACTTCGCCGGTGGTCGGATCCACCTGTGCGGCTTGGTAGGGGTCCGCGTAGGTCAGGTCCCACCGCTGCAGATTGTCCACACCCAGGCCGAGCCTGAACGGGGCATGCCGGAACTTGAACGAGGCGGCGAACTGCACCTGGAAAGGGAGGTCCTCCTTTTCCCCCACGTACGTCTTCGTCATCACCCCGATGTTCCGCAGCGTCGCGGCCAGCGTGAGTCCCAACGCCTTTTTCTGGAACACGCCACCGATGTCCGCAGCTATGCCATTGGCCTTGTAAGTATCGAGTTGGGAGAAGATGTATTTCAGGTCCACACCCACCCGGAAAAGACTGTCCACCGCACGGGACCCGCCCAGTTGAACCACGTACTCTCCTGCTCGGAAGGTTCCCTGATCCGCCCCGGTTTCATCCCGCCGGCGGAACGGGCCGTAGTCGATGTACTGGATGGTCGCGCTCGTGGTGATCCCGGTACTGTCGAAGTGGTGGCAGTAGCTGGAATACCCCATGTTGATCCCGGCCAGGTAGGGCACATAACTCAACGCCACCTGCCGCTTCATCTCTTCATTGAGAAGCGCAGGATTGAACAGTCCAAGGTTCAGGTCGTTGTCCACGACCGCGATGGGTGACCCACCCAACGCGGCGATCCGAGCCGAACTCGGTATGTCCAAGACCCGGAAAACGGCCTGACCTCCGACCTGCGCCTTGGTCGCCAGAACACAGAGTATCGTGAAAGCGACGAGGCTACAACGCATGCGTTTTCTTCTGGCTTGGTAGGCCGCCATCGGAACGCAAGATAGCGGCACTTATTTTGTTCGTTGAGCGCAACATCCTTCCAGCATTGGTCTGATCATCCGCACTTCAAAAGATCGACCTGCCATGCGATCATTTTTACCGATCTGTTGCGCTCTGGCGGTTCTCTCGTCTTGTGGCAGCTCCTCACGCCTCGGTTCGGCTGCGCGATCGACACGGAGCACTGCGGACCCCGCTGCGGAGTTGGAGTGGATGCGGCCAGGAAAGATCCGATCGCGGGTAAGCGATCCGGTAACCATAGTGGACCGCCGTCCAACTCCTTCCAAGGAGGTGAACAGGACCTCCTTGAAGACCGTGATCGGACCGGATGCGAACGATAACACACTGATCGCGGAAGATCACACTGTTGAAGCGCCCTTGTCCGAATGGGCATCCACGCATGACCTGCCGGTGGTGGACCAACCGGTCTTCAAACTTTCCCGCAAGGTGCTCTTGCTACCACAACAAGGCGACACCACCAACGACAAGGGCAACGTTCCCGAATGGAACCTGCTATGCACGATCGCCTTCGCTACCACCATTCTCGGTATCACGTCCTTGTTCTCCGCGCTGGGCTCATCGCTCGGCTGGTTGGCCATTGCGGGTATTGTTCTGGGTATCATCGGGCTCGTGCAGGCCAGTAAGCGCGACCAACGCGGAAAAGGGCTTGCCATCGCGGCGATCGCCATACCGGTCACCATGGCGGCCGGTCTCCTGCTGTTGCTTTTGATCTATGGTCTTGGCCACTGATACGGCCGCAAGAGCAGCGACCCATCCCCATAGCTCAGGAAGCGGTACCCGTTCCCCAACGCATGGTCATACACCGCGCGCCAATCCTCGCCCAGGAAGGCGGCTACGAGCAGAAGCAATGTGCTCCCCGGTTGATGGAAATTCGTGACCAGTCCGTCCGCCAAACGGAATCCATAGCCCGGTGCGATCATCAACGACGTGTGGCCTGACACCTCGTTCAAGTCCTTCTCGACCAGCCAGCGGTGCACAGCCTCCAGTGAAGCCCGGATATCCCGGGCAGGCTCCTCATATGGGCGCCATTGTTGGACACTCAGGTGAGTGGCAGTCCTGCCTGCCAGCAGATCATCGCCGAACCAGCACAGGCTTTCGATGGTGCGCAGGGCGGTGGTACCCACGGGAACGATGCGGCACTTACCCAAGGCGCCCAACAATTCTTCCACCGTCGCTTTCGGAATGCGGACCTGCTCGCTGTGCATACGATGCCCCGCCATCCGCTCAGCCTTCACCGGGAGAAATGTGCCGGCCCCGACATGCAAGGTGACCTTGGTCCGGCGGATGTTCTTCCTGTCCAAAGAGCCCAGAAGCTCCGGCGTGAAGTGCAGGCTGGCCGTAGGCGCGGCCACGGATCCATCGCGTTCAGCGAAAACCGTGTTGTAGCGGACCGGATCATCGGCGTCAGCACCACGCTTCATGTACGGTGGCAAGGGGACATCCCCATATCGCGCAAGGATCTCCACGAAGGCGATATCCTCCTCCCAAGCGAATTCGATCAGGTGCTCTCCGCTCCGTTGATCCTTACGCTCGGCAGCGAGCACGGCTGATCCGCTCTCCCGCATCAATCGCTCCCCCGTCCATCGCTTGGCATTGCCGACCATGCACCACCACCGTGAGCGGCCTCGTTGCTGCAAGGCTGCTTCCATCGATAAACCTCCTTCAGGCTCGAGCACCATGCATTCGATGCGCGCTCCGGTTGCCCGGCGAAAGACGATGCGGGCCTTCACCACCCGCGTATCGTTGAGTACGAGCAGCGTGTTCGCGGCCAGATGGTCCGCAAGCGCGCCTGAACGATCATCGCTGATGCGGCCATCGCTGTACACAAGCAACCTGGACCGGTCGCGCTCGGCCAGCGGATGTTGGGCGATGCGCTCCGGAGGCAGAGCGTAGGTGAAGTCTTCGATCCGGAGATCGTGCGGATGCATGGGCCGCGAAGATGCTGCCATGCGGTCCTATTTTTCCGCCATGTGGCCTCTGTTCGTAGCCGTCGGTATCACCGCTCTGGTGGTGCTGATGCTCCGCTACTGGACCCAGCGCCCACTGCGTCAGCACGTGCGGGAGCTCGAGGACGAACACGTGCGCGATGAAGAACGCCAGCGCATCGCCACCGATGTCCACGACGACCTGAGCGCGGATGTGAGCAACTTGCTGCTCCTGTCGCGCATGGGGCTCCGGAACGGTTCACCAGACACGCCCGGACACGCCGAACTCCAGCGCATCGAAGAACTCAGCAGCGGTATGCTGCGCAAGATCGACGAGATCATCTGGAGCCTGGACCCGAAGAGCGATCGTTGGGACGCCAGCATCGCCTTCATCGATCGGTACGCCGCCGATCTCGCGCGCCAATACGACTTGGAGTTCCGCACCAACACGGAGGGCGTGCGGTCACCTGTACACCTCAGTCCACCAAAACGGCGCGACCTGTATCTGGCAGCCAAGGAAGTGCTGCAGAACGTCGTGGAGCACGCCGGTGCACGCACGGTGAACCTGGTGGCGCATACGGTGAAAGGCGCACTGGTGCTGCGCATCACGGACGACGGTTCCGGACAGCACATGGTGGAAGGCGGCGGCCAGGGCCTGTTGAACATCCGCAAGCGCATCGAACGGTGGAACGGCAGTGTGCGTATGGACCGCCAGGAACCCGCA
Organism: uncultured Chryseobacterium sp.; assembly: GCA_964649165.1. Taxonomy (GTDB): domain Bacteria; phylum Bacteroidota; class Bacteroidia; order Flavobacteriales_F; family PHOS-HE28; genus PHOS-HE28. Next base: position 8,210 of record CAZYPC010000100.1, on the reverse strand, counting down.
GGCACTGCGGTCGTGATCGCACTTCCCTTGGATGAACATCACCCCAACGGGTGACGGACGGAAGTCGCGGCACGGGTACTTTGCACCCATCTCTCCCGGTGCACGAAAGCTCCACGACGATGGCGAACGGGACTCCGATCCGAACACTGCTCATCGAAGATCACGATGAGTACCGCAACAGCCTCGGCACGCTGCTGAACACCAGTGGGCGGTTCCAATGCCGAACGTGCTCGGACGCCGAGCAGGGATTGACCTCCATCGCGCAAGACCGACCGGATGTGGTCCTCATGGACATCAACCTGCCCGGCATGAGCGGCATCCAGTGCACACGCGCCATCAAGGAGCGATGGCCCGAGGTGCAGGTGATGATGTGCACCGTGTACGAGGACGACGACAAGATCTTCGATGCGCTGAAGGCTGGTGCGACGGGTTATGTGATCAAGCGAGCGCCCATCGAGGAATTGTTCGATGCCATCGATCAGGTGCATGCCGGCGGCTCCCCCATGAGCGCGACCATCGCACGCAAGGTCGTTGGCAGCTTCCAGGTGCGCACCGAGGTGAACGGCGAAAAACTCAGCGAACGCGAGATGCAGGTGCTCGACCTGCTCAGCGAGGGCCTGCGCATGAAGGAGATCGCCGACCGGCTGAACCTGAGCACGAACACCGTGCGCACGCACGTCCGGCACATTTACGAGAAGCTGCAGGTCCAGAGCCGTACCGAAGCCTTGAACAAGGCGCGGTGGCCTCGGGGTACCACCTAGCTGCCCAGATCCTTCTTCAGGCTGCGCAACACGAACTCGTGCTCCTGCTCGATGCCCATGCGTTCCAGCGGCGCCCAATACCAGCGCGGACCCAACTCGGACCAATAGCTGGAAGTGCGTGTGACCCGGGTGCCCTCCGCGATCCGCTCGAAGGTGTATGCGGCGTCGCCGAAATGGAACCAGTGACGACCGGTCAGGTCGTACTCGGTCACCGTCATCCCGAGAAGTTCACCAGGCTCATACCGTGTGATCTCGGCAGTTATATGCCCGTTGGGGAAAAGGCAATGGCGCTTGGCTCCCACGCGATCGCCCTCCAGCACGCAGCGGTAAGGCACCGGCAACCCGACCCGCAACAACCAGGGCCTTTCCGCGTCGAGGGTGTCCATGGATCGTAGTGCGGCGAACACCTCGTGGGCCTCGTGGGGTAGCGTGATGGTGTTGGTTACCGTGATCAGCTCCTGCGATCCCGCATCGACGTATGGCAACCGGTCGCCGACCAGCAGAACGAGCAATGGGAATGCGGCCATGGAGAGCCTGCGCTCTTTGGAGATCTCCTCCTGCCAGATCGTCTTTCGGCAGAGGTATGCCACGAACGCCCCGAGCAGAATGACGAAGAAGAGCAATGGGAACGCCATCAACGCACAGACAAGACCTTCCATCCCGAAAGCGATCGCCAGCACCAGAAAGACGACCAGCCCGAGCGCGCTCAACCCCAACGTCAAAGCGGCACGGCCAACGCTACCAGCAGCCACCACGGAAGCGAAACCCACGGCGAACGGGAAGATCACGAAGAAGACCCAACCCAAGCCCGCCAGTCCGGTGAACTGCAGCAACAGACCCAGCAACAGAAGGCCGGCCGTGATCATCCACGAAATGTTGCGCACCCGCCGCATGCTCCTCAGCGCGCAGCGCGCAGGGTGTTCAGCAGCAGGCTGGTGATGGTCATCGGCCCAACACCACCCGGCACCGGCGCGATCCACGAGCTCTTCGGGGCCACTTCATCGAACTTCACGTCACCGACAAGGCGGAAACCGCTCTTCTTGGTGGCGTCCGGGATGCGATGGATACCGACGTCCACGACCACGGCTCCCTCTTTCACCATGTCGGCGGTGATCATCTCCGGTCGACCTACGGCGGCCACGAGGATGTCGGCCTGCCGTGTGATGGAGGCGAGGTCTTTAGTGCGGCTGTGCGCCAGCGTCACCGTGCAGTTTCCGGGATAGGCGTTGCGGCTGAGCAGTATGCTCATGGGCGTGCCCACGATGTGGCTGCGGCCCACCACCACCGCGTGCCTGCCGGCCGTCTCGATGTGATGGAAGCGCAGAAGTTCAACGATGCCGCTCGGCGTAGCGGGCAGGAAACAATCCAGCCCGAGCACCATGCGACCGATGTTCTCCGGATGGAATCCGTCCACGTCCTTGTCCGGTGAAATGGCCAGCGTGACCTTCTCCGGGTCGATGTGCGAGGGCAAGGGCAGTTGAACGATGAAGCCGTCCAGCTCCTTGTCCTTGTTCAGCTGCTTCACGCGGGCGAGCAGTTCGTCCTCGGTGGTACTCTCCGGCAAGCGGATCAACGTGCTGCGGAAGCCGACGCTTTCGCAGGCTTTCACCTTGCTCTCCACATAGGTCTTGCTCGCTCCATCGTTCCCGACCAGTACAGCGGCCAGGTGCGGTGTACGGCCACGCGCGGCCTTCACTTCGGCGGCTTCCTCCGCGATCCGCGCGCGCAACGCATCGCCGCAACGTTTCCCATCGAGCAGTTGGTAGGTATCCACGGCCATCATCCCTACAAGGGTACGAAGCAGCACCGGAGAAACCAACGGGGTGTCCATGTGCTCATGCGTTCATGTGCTCATGCCTTCCGGCTGCCATGGTCGTATGGGCACATGAACGCATGAGCACATGGACACATGGCTACCGGCACCTCGGGTACTTTCGCCGCGCATGGCTGCCCCCCGCTACATCCCCCGCTGGTTGATCCTGGTGATCGACAGCTCGCTGTGTGTCATGGCCTTGCTGGCGGCCTACCAACTGCGGTTCAACTTCCAGGTGCCGGACCATGAGTACGCCCTGCTCTGGCGGATGCTGCCCATCTTCCTGTTGGTACGCGCCGGTTCGTTGCTCACCGCGGGCATCCACATGGGCCTGGTGAAGCACACCAGCACGGAAGACGCCCGGCGCATCTTCCTGACGGTGCTCGCAGGCTCCGCGCTCTTCGGCCTGTTCAGCGCCGTACGCTTCTACCTGATCGACGGCATCTACTTCCTGCCACGCACCGTGATCATCATCGACTTCATGGCTACTGCGATGTTGCTCATCACTTCGCGCATCGCGGTGAAGCTGCTCTACCTGCGCGCCAAAGGCACAGGCAAGGACCAGGTGCGCGTGGTGCTCTATGGCGCGGGTGCCGCTGGGCTCATCACCAAACGCACGCTGGAACGTGATGGCTCCGCCCGCTACAAGGTCGAGGCCTTTGTGGATGACGACGCGAAGAAGTCGGGCCAGCGGTTGGAGGGCGTGCCCATCCTGCGAGCAGAAAGGCTGCCTGAACTGATCGGCGAAGGCGACATCGACCAGGTGATCATCACGATACAGCACCCGGAGCCGGAGAACCGCCGCCGCGTGGTGGATGCATGCATGGCCGCCAAGACCCATGTGCTCAGCGTGCCTCCGGTGAACGACTGGATCAATGGTCAGCTCAGCAGCGGCCAGATCCGCGAGGTGCGCATCGAGGATCTGCTGGGTCGTGCGCCGATCTCTTTGGATGACACGCCGCTGGAGGAACGCTTCGCCGGAAAGCGTTTGTTGGTGACCGGAGCCGCCGGAAGTATCGGCAGCGAGATCGCACGGCAGCTATTGTCCATCGGCGTGCGCGAAGCCGTGCTGCTGGACAACGCGGAAAGCTCGCTCTACGACCTGGAAATGGAATTGAAGGCGAAGGGCCGCAGCAACTTCCGGCCGGTGATCGGCGATGTGCGCGATCGCGAGGCGATGGCCCGTGTCTTCGACGACGTGCGCCCCGAGATCGTCTTCCACGCCGCCGCCTACAAGCATGTGCCACTGATGGAGGCCCAGCCAGACCAGGCCGTGCGCACCAATGTGATGGGCACGCGTCACATCGCGGACCTGTGCTGCGCCAACGGGGTTGAGGAATGCGTGCTCGTGAGCACCGACAAGGCCGTGAACCCCACCAGCGTGATGGGCGCGAGCAAGCGCGTAGCCGAGCAATACGTACAAAGCCTCGCAGGAGGATGTTCGACGCGCTTCGTCACCACGCGCTTCGGGAACGTGCTGGGCAGCAACGGCTCGGTGATCCCGCTTTTCCGCAAGCAGATCGCCGAAGGAGGACCGGTCACCGTCACGGACCCCGAAGTCACACGATTTTTCATGACCATTCCCGAGGCCTGCCGCTTGGTACTGGAAGCAGGCGCCATGGGCAAAGGCGGCGAGATCTTCGTCTTCGACATGGGCGCTCCGGTGCGCATCATCGACCTGGCCGAAAAGATGATCCGCCTCAGTGGAAAGGAGCCGGGGCGCGACATCGCGATCTCCATCACCGGCTTGCGCCCGGGCGAGAAACGGTACGAGGAACTGCTCGCCTCGGCCGAGAACACATTGCCCACGCACCACCCGCGCATCCTCATCGGCAAGACGCGCGAGGTGGACCCGGCGGTGGTGAAGCGAGCCATCGATGAACTGATCGCGGCCGCTCACCGGGGCGATGCCGCTGCTTGTCGCGCCGGGATGAGATCGCTCGTACCGGAATACGGGCCGCAGGACTGAACGCCGTCTCTCCTGCCGAGGCAACAGCCAAGAGCCGGGGTACATTCGCTGCCCTTACGGAAGTTACCATGACGCGCGACAAGAACCTGGAAACGGCCAAGCTGCAGAAGGAGATCGGTGACCACATCGGGATCGGCCACGACAGCCTCGTGTTCAACTTTGAAGAGACGGGGCGCCGCAAGCGCGTGAAGCTTTTCCTCATCACCATCAACCCCCGCCACGATCAGAGTTTCCTTTTCCACTCCACCGAAGGCAGCGACCGCATGGACGCCCTGCGCCAGATGCTGGAATATGTAAGGACCTACAAGGAGCGCAGCAGCAGCTTCACCATCCAGTGGAGCGCACGCGGCCAGGGCACCTTGCAGACCTCCTACTTCCGCGCCAAGAACGTGCTGGAAGCCCTCGACAAACTCTTCTACGATCGGGACCCCAACAGCATCACGGTGTTCTCGGTGATCATGAATCCTATTTCTTGAAGGCTTACGTACCGGAGCAGGCAGACGGCAGCAGGCAGACGGTAGCAGGCAGCCGATAGCAGCAGGCTGATCGAACACACGGAGAGAACTTCAATGCGAACATGGACATGGCGATCCCAACTTCAGAATTCTTCAAGGGCGGCTTCTGGGACCTGATCGTTTTCCAGAAGGCCGGTGAAATGTCAAGGCTGGTTTTCAAGCTCACTAAGGTCTTCCCCAAGGAGGAGATCTATTCGCTCACCGATCAATGCCGCCGTTCTTCCCGTTCGGTAAGGGGCAACATCGCTGAGGCGTATCGCAAGCGCAGGTACAAGGCCCACTTCGTTTCCAAGCTGTCCGACTCGGATGCCGAGAACTCTGAAACGCAGGTCTGGATGAAGGAGGCGCTCGATCTGGGCTATGTTGAGATGAAGGACATCGAGGTCATCATGGGCCTCTCCATCGAGATCGGCAAAATGCTCTCCGAGATGATGGTCAATCCTGACAGATGGTGCATCCCTGATCGTGCCAAGCGATAGCGTCAGCCATGCGCTGCCCGCTGCCGACTGCCGACTGCGGGCTCATGATGAACGACAGCAATGACGACGACATTCATCCAAGTCCGATTCAACGACATCGACATGGCCGGGCATGCGCACAACGGCGTGTACCTGTCCTGGTTCGAGCAGGCGCGCATGGACCTGTTGCGCACGTTCATCGAGCGGAAGCATGATTGGAAAGTACATGGGCTCATACTTGCCCGCAACGAGGTGGACTACCGCGCACCGGTCCATCTGAGCGACCATGTGGAGGTGGATTGCTGGTGCGATCGGATCGGCTCGAAGAGTTTTGACCTGCGCTACGCGCTGTTCGTGGTGAAGAATGGAGAACGCGAACTCCGTACGGAAGGCAGAAGCGTGATGGTCTGCTACGACTACCAACAGAACACGACGATCGCCCTACCGCAAGCCTGGCGCGAAGCCCTGACGCGGATGCTTGCACAACCGAAGTCATGAAAAAGCTCCTTTACTCCCTGCCCTTCCTGGTGTTGGCCAGTTCATGCACCGAGCAACAGATCCTCGGCACCATGGATGCCATGAAGAACGGCAGCACCGTTCCGCTGACGAACGATGAGGTGATCAGCGGGCTGAAGGAAGCCCTGCGTACGGGCACCGAACGCAGCGTGTCCATCGGTTCGGTGATGGACGGCTTCAACAAGAACGCGGCGATCCGTATCCCATTCCCCGCGGAGGCGATCAAGGTGAAGAACACGTTGCTCGACATCGGCTTGAAGAAGCCCGTGGAGGACTTCGAACTCACGCTGAACCGCGCTGCCGAGGAGGCCGCCAAGGAGGCCGTGCCCGTCTTCGTGGACGCGATCACCAGCATGAGCATCGCGGACGGCTTCGCGATCCTGAAGGGCGGTGAGAACGCGGCGACGAACTACCTGAAAGAGAAGACCACCGCCGCGCTCCTGGCCAAGTTCCGCCCTAAGGTGGAGGCCGCCACGCAGAAGGTCGCGCTAACGAACTACTGGAAGCCGGTGGCCGATGCCTATAACGTGGCCACGATCCTCACCGGCGGCAAAGCGATCGAACCCGACCTGAACGGATACGTCACCCAGAAGGCCGCGGACGGCCTGTTCCTGCTGCTCGCCAATGAGGAGAAGAAGATCCGGCAGGACCCGTTGGCCCGCACCACCGACTTGCTCAAGCGAGTGTTCGCGCAGCAATAGGTGTCGGTTGGCGGTTGTTGGTTGTCAGGCTGCCGAGAGCGCACCTTGAAATCATGGCCAAGGCGGATATCGCGCGCTCGTTCCACCACGCCGGACAACCAACAACGGGCAACCGACAACAGTCAACCGCATTCTCCACATTTGTCCACCATCCATGAGAGCCATTACCCTCACCGAGCCCGGCACCATCCTGCCCGAGAGCGAGCTGATCCTGAACCCGAACGGCAGCGTTTACCACCTCGCGCTGAAGCCCGACCAGATCGGCGACCTGATCTTCGTGGTGGGTGACCCCGGCCGCGTGGCGCTCATCAGCAAGCGGTTCGACAAGATCGAGCATCAGAGCCAGAACCGCGAGTTCATCGCCCACACGGGAACGCTGCGCGGGGTACGCCTGACCGCCCTGGCCACCGGCATCGGCACGGACAATCTGGACATCGTGATGGGCGAGCTCGATGCGCTGGTGAACATCGACCTAGAGAAGCGCACGCCGAAAGCACAGCAACGCTCACTGACCATCGTGCGCATGGGCACCTGTGGCGCACTGCAGGAAGACATCCCCGTGGACCACTTCATCGTGAGCCACAGCGGCCTCGGGCTGGACAATGTGCTGCACTACTACGCCCACGAGAACACGGACAACGAACTGCGGCTGCTGCAGGCGATCCTGGACCACACCGAATGGCCGAACAACCTGCCCCTGCCCTACATCGCCTTCGGTGATCCACACTTCGTGAACAAGCTCGGCCAAGGCAATCATGTCGGCGTTACCGCGACTTCCGGCGGGTTCTACGGACCACAGGGCCGCCAGCTGCGCGCCATCCCGAGCGTCGACGGCCTGAACGACCTCTTCACCTCGTTCCGCTATCCCGGCGAAGCGGAAGGTTTGGACCTGCGCATCACGAACTATGAAATGGAGACGAGTTCGCTGTACGGCCTCAGTGGACTGCTCGGGCACCGCGCCGCGACCATCTGTGCTGTAGTGGCCAACCGCCTGCGCAAGGAGTACAGCAAGGACCACCATGCGGCGATCGAGAGGATGATCGATCAGGTGCTGGAGCGGTTGGTGGGGTGAGAACGCAGGCCAGATCTTATTGGATAAACTATCTCAACCCGGAAATGAAAATGTGGGTGGTCAAAGGAGCGCTGCGTTCAGCACACACGTGTAGTGTGTAGGCACCTCCAGGGAGTGCATTCGTTCTCAACAAAAACTCAGCACTGCCGCTTCTCTGAGATAGGGCACACCTTCCAACACTATCGAACAGGGATGCGGAGAAACCTCCTTCTGCACCGCTCCCAGTGACCAAGATACCCTCGGGTACCAGGCGCCATTTGAAAGACATCGGGGGAGGTGTTCCGTTCTCCAAGCCCACATGCCCAATACAGACATCGACCTCACTTGACACGCATACATCATCCAAATAGTAGAAGCCATCTCAAAAAAGTTGGCGCAAGAGAATGGATGCGCATGCGAGTTGGA
>CAZYPC010000099.1:0-16315 GCA_964649165.1 uncultured Chryseobacterium sp. | reverse complement strand
ACGATGCGCAGGATGCCGGGCAGGTTGCGCCCGAGGCCATCGTGATCGAGCCCGCTGCCCACGACGAAGGCGTTGGGGATGCGCATCGCCACGTGATCGATGGGGATGTTCTTCTTGTACGCGTCCGGCTTGAAGAGCAGCGCTGCGATACTGACGCTCGCCGGGTGGTGGTCCGCGAGTACCGCCATGATGTGCTCCACGGTGTTCCCGGTATCCACGATGTCCTCGAGCACTACCACATGCCTTCCGCTGATGCGCTCGTTCAGGCCGATCAGCTGGTCCACTTTGCCGGTACTCGCCGTGCCGTGATAGCTGGCCACCTTCACGAAGGTGATCTCGCACTCGATGGTGATGCGCTTGACGAGTTCAGCCGCGAAGAAGAACGCGCCGTTCAGCACGCCGATGAAGAGCGGGCGCTTGCCGTCGTACTTCGTGTTGAGGTCCGCCGCCACCTGATCGATGGCCTTGCCCAGCTCCTGCTCGGAGATGAACGGCTCGAAGCGCAGATCGTGCAGTTGAACGGTGGACATCATGGCGGGCCATCGCGTAAGTGCTCCGGCCTGCGAAGGGGCGAAGGTAGCCCTCGCTGCCGATCGCGATGGAAGAGCAGGGGCGCGGTACATTGGCGTCATGTCCAACCATCGCATCGCCACCTTCACCGTGGTCGCCACACTGGTGACCGCATCGCATGGGCAGAACTTCTTCCAGCGTTCGTTCGGCCCGCTTACGGATACCGGCGCCTTCAATGTGGTCGATGCCGTGCGGCACGCGAACGGATCCTGGGTGATGCGCACGAACGTGCCTGGCGATCGGACGATCCTCGGGCTGGAACCGGATGGCACCAATGACTGGATCACCCGCCTCAGTTCACCGCAGTTCAACGCCAACGGAGAGGCGCAGGTCATTGCCAGCGGTCCGGGCAACGGTTCGATCGTGGTACTGGGCGACACGATGGTGAGCGTCTCCGCGAATGTGAGCCGACGACATTTCGATCTGGTCGGGTTGGGCTCCGCTGGCAACCTCTTGTGGTCAACGCGGCATTATTTCGACATCCCCGCCGCGATCTACCTCCCGAACTATTTCCACGATGTGGCTTCCACCCCGACAGGTGGTCTGTACGTGGACGGCGGCGAACCGGAATTGCCGGCGATATTCAAGTTCAGCAGCAACGGTGTCACTGAATGGGGCCGAGCGCTCAGCGGACCGACCCCGGTGGGGAACATCAGCGACATGATCCCGGATGGCAACGGCGGCTGTTATTTCCTGGCGGACGGCCAGCGTATCTACGACGACAGCAGCCGGTTCGTCATCGGGCGATTGAACGCGAACGGGACGCTGGCCTGGTGCAAGACCGCCAAACCCGCCCAGAGCGGCCGTGTGATCGAGCCCAAGAACGTCATCCTGCGAGCGAACGGTCATTTGCTGCTGCTGGGCTTGGAATATGGCGCGGGGGAAGCATGGGATGGGATCCTATTGGAAATGAACAGCGATGGCGGCCCGGTGTGGATGAGAACATACAGTGCGCAGGATGGCGGATCCATGGATCTCTACAGCGTGCGCGAGCGCTCGGACGGGCGCTTGTGGATGGACTTCCAGGATTCGGGCTACGGCTTCATCCTTCTCAACAGCGACGGCACGATCGATCATGCGGACCGTTTCATGTATCAGCCCGTAGGTGGCGGCTACGGTGTGGTGGCCTGGAGCCAGACCTTGATGCATAACGATGAGCTCGGCGTGGTGGGCGCCTACTTCATCGACTACGAGTGGCAGCCTGACCCGCGCACGGAATGGCTCTGGAACCTGGATGCCATGGACCCCGACTTCTGTGGAATGGAACCGGTGACCGTCGCCTCGTTCGACGCGCAGCTGAACGAGCTGGTGTTCGAGCAGGGGTTTTCCGTCTCCGTGCTGAACGTGGGTGATGTCGCCCTCAGTGTACAGACCTCGACGGTAGACCTTCCGCCTTCGCTATCCTCCTGCTCCATCATACTCGGCTCGCCGGAGGTGCAGGCACAGCCCATGCTTTTGATCGCACCGAACGTGTTGTCCGAAGGCATGATGTTCACCGTGCAGGCTGACGGCCTGTATCAGGTCCAGGTGTTCGACCTGACCGGTCGCGCGGTCGTCTCAGCGGTAACGCCGGGACATGACCAGCTACGCATCGGCACAAGCGGCTGGTCAACAGGGATCCACACTGTGCGCGCGTATGACGAGCGCGGCGGGATCCTCGGGGTCGGCCGCGTTGTGGTGGAGTAGGACCACACGGCTGCCTGGGTTCCGGCATGGCGCGTTCCGCTACATTCGGCACGATGCGGCGAACGCTCCTTTTACCTGCTCTTTTCTGCTCGCTCATTTCGCTGGCAGGCGGTGAGCACTGGCCTGTTGGCGCGCGATTCGCGGGCATGGGCCATGCGCACCTCACATTGGTGGACCTCTGGAACGTGCGCGGCAATCAGGCCGGCCTCGCAGCCTTGGAGCATCCGACCGCAGGCGCCTACTATCAGCAGCACTGGCTCAGCGGTGATCTGGCCATGCAAGGGCTCGCCTTCGCCCTACCGATGGGCAAGGGCTGCTTCGCCGTGAACGGAAGTTCCTTCGGGAAGGCTGATCTGTTCAGCGAGCAACAGTTCGGGCTGGCGTACGCCATGAAGTTGAGCGACAATTTCCGCGTGGGCGTGCAACTGGATTACCTGAACATCCGCTTCGGCGAGAACTATGGAAGCACCGATGCGGTCACGGCGGAAGCTGGTCTTCAAGCAAAGCTGAGCGACCATCTATGGATCGGTGCTCACCTCTACAACCCGACCCAGGCGAAGATCGGCGGGCCATACGAGGAGAAGACACCCGCCGTCTTCGGAGCGGGTCTCGGATACACGTTCAATGATCAGGTGCTGATGTGCGTGCAAGCGGACAAGGACATCGACCGCGATGCGCAGTACCGCGTGGGCATCGAGTACCGGCCGGTGAAGGCGCTGTTCGTGCGCACCGGTGTGAGCACCGGGCCCGTACAGGCACATTTCGGCGCGGGCGTGCGCGTGGGAACCGTGGAGATCGACCTGGCGGTTGCGGCACGTTCGCAACTGGGCATCACCCCGATGTTCAACCTGAACTACCGGTTCGAATGAACCGCGCGATCGCCGCATCGATCATCGCGCTCGTCGTGGGCACCGCGGCCGCTCAGGTCGATCCCAAGCAGGAGGAACAGGACCCCCAGAACGAGCTGCGGGACCTCATCGAGCAACGGGCCGAGGCGGTGGCCGAGCAGTTGGGCAGCGACAACAACGTGGACCTCACGGCGCTCACGGAGATGTTGATGGACTTCGCCCGGAGCCCCATCGACCTGAACCGGACGGACGTGCAGGAACTGGCGCAGCTCCAGCTCCTGAGCGATGTGCAGATCAGCGCGATCATCGAGCATCAGCAAGCCTTCGGTCCGCTGATGAGCATCTACGAACTGCAGACCATCGATGCGTTGGACCCGCGCACCATCGCACTGATCCGACCGTTCGTGAAAGTGCGCGACAACGCGAACGCCACGCACGCCTCCTTGAAGGAGATGCTCAAGAACGGTTCGCACGAGATCCTGTCACGCTGCATCGTCAACGTGGAGCAGCGCAAAGGGTTCCTCGGTCAGGCCAGCCCCTTCGGCGTGGACTACACGGACCCCGATGGCGATGCCCTGCCGAACGTGGATGACGCGCATGTGCTCGATTCGCTGCAACGGAACAACCAGCTCTACCTCGGAAGTCCGTACAAGATCTACGCGCGCTATCGTTTCCGCTATCGCCAGAACGTGGACTTCGGCATCACCGCGGAGAAGGACGAAGGCGAGCAGTTCTTCAAGGGCACGCAACCCGACGGTTTCGACTTCTACAGCGCGCACCTCTTCCTGCGGAACGTGGGTCCGGTGAAGGCGTTGGCCCTTGGCGACTACACCGCGCAGTTCGGTCAGGGTCTCGTGTTCTGGAGCGGCCTGGCCTTCGGGTCGAAGAGCGCGTACACGATGAACCTGAAACGCAACGCACCGGGCCTGGTGCCCTACGCGAGCGTGAACGAGAACCTCTTTCTGCGGGGTGCAGGAGCCACGGTGGACATCGCGAAGAACCTGCAGGGCACCGCCTTCATCAGTCACAAAGCCGCCGACGCGAACGTGCCGGACGAAGAGGTGGCCACAGATGAGAACGTCGATCTGGACGCTGCGTTCAGTTCCTTGCTGGAGGACGGCTATCACCGCACGTACCGTGAGGTCTCGCGCAAGGACGCCATCATGGAGACCATCATGGGTGGTCACTTGCGCTACAAACGTCCCACCTGGAGCGTGGGCGCCACGGCCGCGCAGACGCGTTACGACCGTACACTGGACCGGAACCTCGCTCCCTACAACCAATTCGAGTTCGAGGGCGATCAGAACACGAACGTCGGGCTGGACTGGAACGTGCTGTACCGGAACCTCACCTGGTTCGGCGAAGGTGCACGCAGCGCGAACGGCGGCATGGCGGGCCTCACCGGTCTGCTCATCGCGCTGGACAAGCGGCTTTCGGTATCCATGCTCTACCGCGACTATCAGCGCGACTATCAGGCCCTGAACAGCCGGGGATTCGCCGACGGATCGAACCCCTGGAACGAGCGCGGCTTGTACACCGGCATCGAGCTGAAGCCCACGCGCGTGTGGATCATCAACGCCTACTTCGATCAGTTCCGCTTCCCGTGGCTGCGGTATCTCACGAACGCGCCCAGCGCCGGCACGGACGCCTTCGGCCAGGTGATGTGGAAACCCAACAAGAAGGTGGAACTCTACGCGCGTGCCCGCCACCAGATGCGGCAGACCAATGCGTCCGGCGTGGAGGAAGGCATCGACCCGCTCGTGGAGGTCACACAAACGAACTACCGCTTCAACGCGAGCTACAAGGTGGACGACAACATCACACTGCGCACGCGCGTGGAGAACGTACGCTACCAGCGGGGCGATGCGGCACCAGAGAACGGCTTCCTCATCTACCAGGACCTCGCGCACCGGCCGATGCGCAGCAAGGTGGAACTGACGGCGCGCGTGGCGATGTTCAGCACGGACAGCTACAATGCGCGGGTATACGCCTACGAGAACGACATCATCGGCCTGTTCTCCTTTCCTCCCTACTACGGTCGCGGCATGCGCTGGTACGCCATGGCCCGCTGGAGCGTGATGCGCGGCGTGGACGTGTGGCTGCGCTACGGCGCCTGGATCTACAACGACAGCGACCGCATCAGCAGCGGCTTGCAGGAGACCAGCGGCAACCGGAAGAGCGATCTGAAGCTGGAGGTGCGGTTGAAACTCTGATGATCGGATCACAGGTAAGGAGATCCAGTGTACCATGAACCGCTCCGGAGCAACGGCCCTGACGTTCGTAGCTTCCGCTTTGACCGTGAGCGTTACCGCCCAGTGCACGGACGACTTCTCCCTCGGCAACGACACCACGCTCTGCACGGGCGCCTTCCTGCTGCTGAACGCCGGTGCGGGATACCAGAGCTATCTCTGGGAGGATGGGAGCACCACGCAGAGCCATATCGCTTACGGTGCTGGGAACTACAACTGCACGGTAACGGCTTTCGGCACGTCCGGAGAACTCGTGGTGAACGGCGACTTCAGTTCAGGCGCGACCGGCTTTTCCAGTGATTACATACCGGGAACGGGAGGCACCTATGGGCTGTTGTCGAACGCAGGTACCTACGCGGTCTCCACCAATCCGCAGCTAACGCATGTGAACTTCCAATCGTTCGGCGACCACACCACCGGTTTCGGCAGCATGCTGGTGATGAACGGCGCCGAGATCATCGACCAGAACGTCTGGTGCCAGACGGTGGCCGTTACGCCCAACACCGACTATGCTTTTTCCGCGTGGCTCGCCTCGGCAGTATCGGAATCCCCGGCGGAACTGGTCTTCACCATCAACGGCCTCACCATCGGCGATCCGCTGCTGGCCCCCTTCGCCACGGGTCAATGGGTGAACTTCTACAGCATCTGGAACAGCGGGGCGAACACATCTGCCACGATCTGCATCAGCAATCAGAACAACCTGGACTCCGGCAATGACTTCGCACTGGACGACATCTCCTTCGCCCCGTTCTGCACGTACACGGATGACCTGGTGATCACCGAACAAGCGTATCCCGAGCCGGACCTGGGCGAAGACGTGCAGACGTGCGCCGGTAGCGAGGTCTTGCTGGATGCCACCACGCCGAACGCTGACAGTTACCTCTGGCAGGATGGCGGTACGAACGCGACGACGCAGACCACCGGCTCGGGCATCTACTGGGTGGATGTGACCGACAACGGTTGCACGGCGCGCGACAGCGTAGAGGTGATCTTCGACGTGCAGCCCACCGTGGAACTCGGGGACGCCCAGCAACGCTGCGAAGGTGAAGTGGAGATCCTGAACGCCTTCTTTCCCGGCGCCGCGTATCTCTGGCAGGATGGCTCCACCGCATCGACTTTCCAGGTGACCGGCTCGGGCAATTATTCCGTGACCGTTGACGTGGACGGCTGTACAGCCACCGACCAGGTCGTCTTTACCTACCACCCACTCCCGGAAGTCGACCTCGGGCCGGATACGACCATCTGTGCGGACACGTCGCTTGCCGTGGACGTGGGCCGCCCGGGAGGTAGTTATGTGTGGGAAGACGGCTCGACCACCGCGCAACGCACCCTGGAGGAAAGCGGGCTGTACTGGGTGGCCGTCACCGTGAACGGTTGCTCAACCACGGACAGCCTGGAATTGGGCAACATCCCACTCCCCTACGTTGACCTCGGTCCGGACTTCCTGCTCTGCACCGGCAACACGGCCGAGCTGGATGCCACGGGTGCGGGCTACACCTACGCGTGGAACACCGGCGACACCACTTCCGAACTGGAGATCGCGGAGGAAGGCGTGTATCGCGTACTGGTGACCTCCCCTTGTGGCACATTTGAAGACAGCATCACAGTGACGCAGGACCAATGCGACTGCCCGGTCTTCGTTCCGAACGCCTTCACGCCCGATGGCAACGGCATCAACGAGACGTTCCATCCTTCGTTCGACTGTCCGTTCGACCGCTACCGGTTCACCGTTTTCGACCGGTGGGGGCGCGAAGTGTGGTCCAGCGAGGATCCGCGCGAGGGATGGGACGGAGGTGGTTCAGCGGAAGATGGCACGGCCACGGGCATCTACGCATGGAAGCTGGAGGTCCGGCCGCAGACGGTGAATGAACACACGCTTCGGAAACTCTTCGGGCATGTGGTGTTGTTGCGCTGAACACGAAGACGGAACTTGCCTGCGATGAGCCAGACGCTGATCATCACCGGCATGCACCGCTCGGGCACCTCGTTCGTGGCGGAGCTGTTCAAGAGCGCCGGGCTGCACATCGGCGATCGGCTCTTTCCGGGTGATGTCGGTAATCCGCGCGGCTACTTCGAGGATGAGGACATTCTCACGCTCCAGCGCAACATGCTGGTGAAGGCCTGCCCTCCCGGTGTTGTCGGTTGGCCGGACTGGGGCTGGACGGAGACGGAAGAATTGAACGAAGGGCTCTGGAAGGCGGACGAGACGGCCATGAAGGATCTCGCGACCAAAAGGACCAAGCACAAACTCTGGGGTTGGAAAGACCCGCGCACGACCCTGCTTCTGGAGCAATGGCTGCGTGTCCTGCCGGAAGCACGCTTCCTCTTCGTGGTGCGCGAGCCGTGGAAAGTCGCGGCTTCCGTTCAACGGCTGCCATCCGAACTGTTCCGAACGCGGCCGGATGTGGCGGTGCGTATCTGGCTGTACTACAACCGCAAACTGATGGCCTTCGGCAGGGCGCACCCGGAGCGTTGCGTGATCATGCCGATGACGTGGCTGGCCAACACGCCGCACAGCGTGCTCACCCATGCGTCCACGAAGCTCGACCTTGATGGGCTCCGATTCGACCCGATGCGATGCAGGGAGATCCTCGATGGACGGAAGCAGGACGCCCAGCCCGTGGACGCGGAGCACGAGCGCACGTTCCGACTGGAGTATCGCGACTCGATCGTGCTGTGGCAGCAGTTGCTGGCGGCGGCAGGCGGGTTCTGATCAATCCTTCTTCTTCGCGGCGTGACGTGCCTGCTTCCGCCGGATCCTCTCCAGGTCCTTAGCGTCCATGGCGAAGCTGATAGGCAGCATGTAATGCACGCGCACGGGCTTATCGTTCTGCTTGCCGGGCGTCCATCCATCCAACAGGCTCACCACACGCAGGGCTTCCGCGTCCAGCAGCGGATGAACGCTGCGTTTCACCCACACCGAATCCACACGGCCGTCCTTCTCCACGATGAATTGGACGAAGACCTTGCCGACGATACCCTCGTCACGCGCCGCATCGGGATACTTCGTTTCCTTCTTGAGGAACGCGTAAAGGGCAGCTTCGCCACCGGGAAAAACCGGCATTTCTTCCTTGGGTCCCTGCTCTTGCACAACAGGCTTCTCGATGGTGTTGTCAAAGACCTGCTGGGCCTTGTCGGCGTTCTGCTTCAGCTGATCGGCACCTTCCTGGGCACAGGCTAACGATACACTGCAAGCGAACGCGCCAGTGATGATCAGGCCCCTTGTCAGTTTTGCTCTAACGCTCTCCATTACCGCAGACAGATCTGCAACGGCAATTGCATCCTCGTTCGTACGGGGTTTCCCGCGATCGTTCCTGGGACCCACCTGGGCATCGCGGTAACCAACCGGAGCGCTTCAGCATTGGCCAGAGAGGTAGAGCCTCGTTTCACATGCGGTTCGGTGATCGAGCCATCAGCTTCAACGATAGATCCCAGAATGATCCGACTTCCGTGAGTCGTGTCAGGAACCGGGAGATGGTAAGCTATGAACGTCAACAGCGCCTCATGTCCGCCTGGAAACTTGGCCGGGGTCTCGAGAGTGACAACATCCCATACCGAAGTATCGGCCACAACTGAAGCCTGACCCTGCCCCCTCAGCGGAAGGGCCAGTGTCAAAGACAAGATCGCAAGCAGCCTATGCAGCACTGACCAAAGTTAGCCCGCTCCCCGCCCCCGCTCCTACTTTCGCCCCGAACCCCTCGGCGGCAGCGATCATCTGATCATCTGATCTTCTGATCTTCTGATCGACCGATCATCTGATCGACATGTCCTCCGTCTACTACCCCGACTACCTCCAGCTCGACAAGATCCTCGGCGCGCAGGCGCTGGAAAGCGACAAGCACGGCCAGCACGCGCACGATGAGATGCTCTTCATCGTGATCCACCAGGCGTACGAGCTCTGGTTCAAACAGATGCTCCACGAGGTGGGCAGTGTGATCAACATCTTCGGGGACGGGCACGTGGACGACAATGGCGGCGAGCTCTCCATCGCCGTTCACCGCCTGCGCCGGGTGAACACCATCCTCGGCGTCCTGGTGAAGCAGATCGACATCCTGGAGACGATGACGCCGCTGGACTTCCTTGACTTCCGCGATATGCTGCGGCCTGCGAGCGGTTTCCAGAGCATGCAGTTCAAGGTGCTGGAGGCGAAGCTCGGCCTGCGGATGGAGAGCCGCTTCGGAAAGCAGTACTACACGAGCCAGTTGAAACCGGAGCACAAGGCGATGATCGAGGAACTGGAAGGTCAGCCCACGTTCTTCGACCTGCTGAACGGCTGGCTGGAGCGCATGCCCTTCCTCGACGCGAAGTATTGGCCTGCCGGAGAGCAGCCCTTCTTCGATCGGCTCAAGGGCATCTACACGGCCTCGCTCGTGCAGGGTGAAGAGGGCAACACGGCCATGTGGGAACGGCTCTTCGAAAAAGGGAACGACCGCCGCCTCTCCCCCGCCGCCGCCCGCAGCGCGGTATTCATCATGCTCTACCGGGACGAACCGATCTTCCAGATGCCGTTCGCGCTGTTGCAGTCGTTGCTGGACATCGACGAGAGCATGGCGCAATGGCGCAGCCGCCACCTGAACATGGTGCGGCGCATGATCGGGCTGCGCATGGGCACGGGCGGGAGCACGGGCAGTGGCTACCTGAAGGGCGCGCTCGACAGCCACTACATTTTCCAGGAGCTCGCGGACCTGAGCAGCTTCCTCTTCGAGCGGCGCAAGCTGCCGGCACTTCCGCCAGGGGTGAAGCAAGCGTTGAGTTTCCGGGCCTGATCGCACGTGGCGGCGAGGGCCCCGGCGGCCGACTGACATTTGACAGGTCCATCGCCCTGCGGCGTGCGGACCTTCGTGTAGCGATACGCACATGAGAACACCTCTTACCGCCGTGGCCCTGTCCGTCACCCTTTCCACTTCTGTGTTCGCCCAGGAGGAGACCCGCTCCGGGTATGCGATGGATTGGAACAAGACCTTGCAGGAGCGGGCCGATCCGCTGGTGGTGAACCGGCGGTCGCTCAACGGCTGGTCGTTCGTGGTCTATGAGTGCGGCACCTCGCAGGCCATGTCGCATTGGAAAGCCTACATGGAAACGCTGGGCGGGGTCGCGAAGAGCAGCCGGCCCGTGCGGGTGAGCGGGGCCACGATCCCGGGACTCGTGGAGGCCATCCCCATCGTTTTCGCCGATGCGCACAAGGACCACGAAGCCGGCGGCGTACGGGTGCACCTCGCCTTCGCACGGAACGACACCACCTCCGCGCCGGAGGACCCGGGCCTGGTGAACGCCGTGCATGAGATGGCCGTGAAGGTGAACCGCGCGGTGGTCACCGGCCAGGTGGCCGAGCAGGAAAAGCGCTTGAAGAAGATCGGCGATGAATTGGAGGAGGCCCGCAAGGAGGAAACCAAAGCCAGCGACCGCACCGCCTCCGCAGGCAAGGACCTGGAAAAGGTGAACGTGCGCCAGGCCAAGCTCGCGCGCAAGCTGGCGGACATCCAGAAGGAGACCAACAAACTGCGGGAGCGCTACGCCAAGGAGGCCGATCCGAAGACCCTGGAGAAGATCGCCCGGAAGCAGCAGGAGGAAGCCGACGTGAAGAAGGACATCGCGAAGCAGCAGGAAGCCGAGTCCAAGGCGCAGGAGCACAAGAACGAACACGAGCAAGAGATACCGGAGGCCAAGGAGCACCAGCGGAAGCACGAGGGTGAGAAGGAGCTGGCCATCCGGGAACTCGAAGCGCTGAAGCGCAAGCTGGAGGCGATCCGCTGAGCGCCCCCGGTCGCCAGGGCCACCTGACGAAGTAAATCCGCCCGCCGTGCGTCATCTTCGTGGCATGGCACGGCAGACCGTGAGCGAGTACCGGACGCGGGCGAGACATTTCGCCTTCCGCTATCCGTGGCTCAACGAGATGATGCTGCACGTGAACTTCTGGGTGGCGGCGAACGTCCTGCTGATCACCCTGATCCACTGGACCGTGCACGCCACCAGCCTGCTCTATCCGGGTGTGTTCAACCTGCCCTACTGGCCACAGTTCTGGGTGGCGGTGGCCGCCGGTGTCTCCTATGGCATCATGCTGGGTTCTATCGACCGGTGGATGGACCGCCGGATGAACATCGTTTGTCCGATGGGCCAGCGCATACTGCTCAAGGCCGCGGCCTACACCGCTGCCCTCGCGCTGATCCTGACGGGTACCATGGCCTTGCACGAGGCCGTGTTCGCGGACATGTTCCGGAGCATGGGCATCGAGATGAACTTCCGCACGCGCCTCTCGTGGGTGGCCATCATCACCCTGTACACAACGGTGGGCAACCTGCTGGTGTCCTTCATCAAACAGGTGAACCGCACGTTCGGTCCGGGCGTTCTCCTTCCTCTACTGCTCGGTCGCTACCGCACGCCTATCGAGGAGAAGCGCATCTTCATGTTCATGGACCTGCGCGCCAGCACCACGTACGCCGAAGAACTGGGCCACCTGAAGTACAGTGCGATGGTGCGCGACCTCTTCAGCGATGTGAACGCCGTGGTACCGAAGCATGATGCCGAGATCTACCAATACGTCGGCGACGAGGTGGTTTTCACCTGGTCCGTACCGGACGGCGTGCACGCGCACAACTGCATCCACCTCTATTTCGCCATCCAGGACGCCATCGCCGCGCGCGCCGATGACTACAAGCAGCGCTACGGCCTGGTCCCCGGCTTCAAGGCGGGCATGCACGTTGGCGATGTCACGGCCGTAGAGATCGGGGAGATCAAGCGCGAGATCGCCTACCATGGGGACACGGTGAATACGGCTGCGCGCATCCAGGGGGTGAGCAACGAGTTCGGCCATGAGTTCCTCGTGTCGAGCGATGTGATCGACATGCTGAAGGATCAGGGCCTGGGTCCTTTCCGCGCGGAACCTGTGGGCAGTGTGCTATTGAAGGGCAAGAAATCGAACGTCACCATCCACTGGGTGGAACGGGACATGGCCCGGGCCGCGGCGTTGAACTGACGGTACCCGACGGCGGATATCTTGGCATGCGATGAACAGCCTCGTACAACGGGCCGAAGCACATGCCCGCGCGCATGTCGCGGCGCATTTCCCGCCCACGCTCACCTATCACAACATCACGCACATCGAAGGCGTGGCCAAGGCGGCTGCTCGTTTGGCCGACGAAGCGAAGCTGAGCGACGAAGAGCGCGAGTCCCTGCTCGTGGCCGCCTGGTTCCATGACCTGGGCATGGACGGTGGGCGGGACGGCCACGAGCTGCGCGGGGCGGAACTCGCCATCGCCTTTCTGGCCAGGGAGGGTGCCGCGCAAACGACCATGGACCGCGTGCGCAGCCTGATCCTCGCGACCAAGCTCGAGGCACAGACCGACGACCGGTTGGGACAGCTGATGCGCGATGCGGACATGTCGCACCTCGCTTCCGAGAACTTCCCCTCCACCATCAAGCACTTGCGCGAGGAACGGGAGGTGGTGACCGGCCAGCCCATGAAGAAGCGGAAGTGGCTCGAAGAGAACGTCGGTTTCGTGGAACGGACCGCCTACGGATCACCCGAAGCGCGCAGGCTATGGGATGTGGACAAGGCCAAGAACCTGGCCTGGCTGAAGGAGTTCGTCGCGGAACTGGAGAACAAGAAGGACGAGGACAAAGAGGAGAAGAAAAAGAAGAAGAAGTCTGCCGAAGCCGCGACCATGGACCCACAGGCCGCGCTGACGAAAGAGAAGAAGAAGAGCGCGGAACGCGGGATCGAAACGATGTTCCGGACAACGCTGAAGAACCACACGGCCCTCAGCCAGATCGCGGACAACAAAGCCAACATCATGCTCAGCGTGAACGCCCTCATCATTTCGGTGACGATGACGGGCCTGTTGCCGAAGTTGGACAACAACCCGCAATTCGTGTGGCCCACCGTGAGCCTGATGGGGACCAGCCTGGCCGCCATCATCTTCGCCACCATCGCCACCATTCCGAAGACCGGCAGCGGCATGACAACGAAGCAACAGGTGCAACGCCGTGAGCGGAACGTGCTCTTCTTCGGCAATTTCCACGCGATGAAGCTCGGCGAGTTCGACGCGAGCATCCGGCACCTGATGGCCAATCCGGACGATCTCTACTCCTCGATGACGATGGACCTGTACTTCCTGGGGCAGGTGCTGCACCGAAAATACCGCTTCCTGCGCTTCACCTACGCGGCGTTCATGATCGGCCTCATCGTCACCGTGGCGATCACGATCTCCGAAACGATGGGGACACGGCTGCGCTAGACTGACGCTGCCGCTCAGAAAAAGAATCCGAGCCGCAGGTCGAATACCTGGTCGTCATCGCTCACCGTGTAGCTGGTATTGATCACCAGCATGTTGAGCGGACTGATGTAGAGACCACCACCGACCGCCGTGTGCCAGTAGTGCTCGTGGAGGCCATCCACCCACACCCGGCCTGCATCACAGAAAGCGGTGAGGCCGACCTTGAAGGGGAGTGCCGCATTCCGGGCCCGGAAGAGATCCACGCGCAACTCCGCATTGCCGAAGGCGCTGCTGTTCCCGCTGAAACGGTTGCGGCGCATGCCCCGGATCTCCTCTCCACCGCCGACGCTCCTGGCGAGTACGGGATCGATCTCTCCATCGCGCCGATAACCGGCGGCACGCAAGGCGAGCAGGCTGCGGGGGCCCAGCCATTCCAGTGGGAAATAGAAGGTGAGCGAGGCTCCCGCGCCCAGGATCGTTCGATCGCGTTCGAACTCGCGATGCGCGTCCATCTCGGCATGGAAGCGCACACCCCTTCCCGGATCGTTCACCGCATCCACGTTCTCCACCGCGTAGGTCAGCGCTGCTCCGGCATAGTCCACCTCGGTCTGCTCCGCCAGCAGACTGTCCTTGTCCAAGGAGGCCACCAGTCTTCCCTGTCCGGCGCCGAGGTATCGGGCTTGCAGACGTACCCGCTGCGCGGAACCGAACCGGCGCTCGATGTAGGGCTTCACATCGATCAGGTCGATGCGGTAGCGGAAATCACTCTTGTTCGTGGGCTTTTCCGTGCGGTTCCCGAAACCGAAAAAGTTGAAATTGTAGTCGGGTGCATAAACGCCGAGATCGAGCCCAAGGTCATTCCGGCCGATGACCTGGTTCACCCGGCCCTTGTACGTCGCGCGAAAAGCGCCGGTCTGGAAGGCCAGACTGCCCAGGAACTGGTGCCGCCATTTGAACGGAGCCACCTTGAATCCCTGCTTCACGAGGCGGAAGCCGCCGCCGAGAAAAAGTCCATCATCCGGGTTCGCGCCGATGCTCACGAGGGGCATCAGCACATCCTGGACGTACTCTTCGCGCTCATAGTCCAGCGCATCCGCGCGAGTGCTCCGCACAAGGCGGGCTTCTTTCCCCAAGCGCAGCTTGTTCGACTTGTCACCAAAGCCCGTTTCGTATACCACGGTCCGATGGCCGCACCCGGCCACACGGCTGCTGTCCTGGATCTTGTCCTTCTCCGTTCCACCGATGATGCGGACCCGGATGCCTCTCCGAACGTTTCCATCGATACGGTATTCATCATTCCCTTCCTGCCCGTAAATGCGGATCTCCTTCGTTTCGCTCAGCTTGAAGACCCGATGGTAGTAACGCTTGCCTTTCACCTTCTTTCCTTTCTCGCGGTCGTACACGCTCACCTCGGTCTCTTCCTTGTTCAAGCGCTTCACCTCGAAGAACTCATCGCCGTCGGTGCCGGTCACGTCCACGTTCCGGGCAAGCACATCATAGTGTCGGCGGGCGATCCGCTCAAGGTCATCCCGTCGTGCCTCGAGCCCGTTGATCACGCGTTCGCCCATCACGGCGAAGGCCGGTGGGGGCAGTTGGCGGATCGCACGTTCGATCGTCGCATCGCTCAGTTCGGCGCGCATGCTGTCCGCGATGGTCTTCCATTGCGGCCATTCCAATCCCGTCAGGTAGGCCCGGTCCAGATAGCGGGCGTTGAAGTTCTGCCCGCGGATGTCCCGGATGCTTTCCCCATAGGACTGGAATTTTCCGATGGCCCATTTGCGGTTGACTATACTGGGGATGATGCCGTTCTGTGTGAAGAACGCCTGGTCCCGGTCGCGTGGGATGGGCTTGTAGATCGTGGTATCGCCAAGCTTGTAAGTGGCCCAGCGCCATTGATCGTCATGGCGGTCCCAATCACCGATGAGGTTGTCGAACAACCGGGCGCGGAGCATCGCGCGATCATCGAGGATGGCTTTGTGCGAGGTGCGCAGGGCGGTGATCAGGTCGGCCGAGGACACCAGTTCCTTCGAAGCCCCGAGCGAGGGCTTGTCGGACCAATCCCCATCGGTGCGTTCCTCCATCAGGCAGAGGGCGTTCGCGAATTCATCGCGGTAAGGGCCTAGCGCGGGGTGGTCCGGCACGAAGACCATCTTCGGTGAGGTGTGCAGCACCCCTACCGCATCCGCGAGCGGGCCGATGACGACACTGGCGTAAGGATGGCTCGCGGCGATGCCATCGCTCACGATCTCCTCCACCAACGTGCCTCGGAACTCAGGAGCGAGCGCGAGGCCGGGATACTTCTTGATCGTTCGGAGCACGTAGTCATGTCCGTTCCTACCCGCGAGACGGAGCGAGCGCGTCTGCAGCCCCCCCCTTTCTTGTCCGCGCTCAGGCCGCCGAAGGCGGTGTCCAGGTCCACGACGGGCACACGGATGGGCGCCGTCCACACATCGCGGTAGAGTTTTCCGAAGAAGAGCTTGTGCAGACCGGAAGCCTCCAGGTCGGCGTTCGGAACAACGGTCACGCTGTCCATCAGCTCGGGCTTCGGCCGGGCCGAGGTCGCCTCGGGTCGCGATGGCTGGGCGGCTTCGATCCATCGGCTGAACACGGGCTTCACACCGTCATCGATGGTAAAGAAGTCCAGACGCATGGAGCCGTCCGCCATCATCACCAGCCGCGCGAACCCGCGCTCGCTCTTGCCGAACTCCAGTCGGCGCGACTTCTTCAACCAGGTGTTCTTGGCCCCGGA
>CAZYPC010000098.1:0-16318 GCA_964649165.1 uncultured Chryseobacterium sp. | reverse complement strand
CGGTCGCGGGGAAGTGCGCTTTCCGCGATCGCCATGGATCGTTGTGGTTCGGTACCGGCGGATACGGAGCGATCTCCTACGACCCGCGCGGAGAGCGCTTCCACAGCATCGCCGCGGAGAGCTGCGGCGCGATGCAGGCCGTTCAGAATGCGCGTGTGTCCGTATCCACCTTTAGCGGTTTCCTCCAGGAATTCGATCCGCGCACCGCTACCTGGCCCGCGCACATCCCGTGGTCCGCCAAGGTGGTGCATCCGGAACTGCGATCGGAGAGCCGCTCCAACCGCGTGCTTGTGCAGGACGAGCGTGGCCGGTATTGGTTCAACCACAACGGCATCCTCCGTTACGATCCGGAACAGGATGTGATCGAACGACACCCGCGGAATCCTGCCGCCGTTGCTGCCTTTCCCGAAGAAACGTACAACGAGAACCTGTTCCTGGAGGGCGATTCCAACATCTGGTCGGGCACGGCGCACACCTTCTGCAGGTTCGATCGAAGCACGGGGCACTATCACCACATTCCCTACCCCCGATCGCATGCAGGTGAAGCGGAGAACTACCTCCATGCTGTCCATCGCGCGCAGGACGGTGTGTTCTGGCTGGGCACATCCTTGGGCCTGATGCGCTACGATCGGTCCGACAGGTCGCAGCCGTGGGCCGTGTACGTCAACGATCCAACGGATGCGGCCTCCCTCTCCACGGACGTGGTGTATTCGATCCTGCCCGACCCCACGGACAACGATGTGCTGTGGGTGGGCACGAACGGCGGCGGCTTGAACCGCTTCAGCAAGCGCACAGGAAAGGTGCGCCGCTATTCCACCAAGGACGGCCTACCGAACGATGTGGTCTACGGCATCCTGGCGGATGATGCGGGCCACCTCTGGATGAGCACGAACAAGGGGCTCTGCCGCTTCGACCCCGCCACTGGCGCATGCAGGAACTACGATGTGAGTGACGGACTGCAGGGCGATGAGTTCAACCGCTACGCGTTCTGCAAGCAGCCCGATGGCCGGATGTTCTTCGGTGGCGTGAACGGGTTCAACCACTTCGACCCGGCACAACTGGCGGATGACAGCACGGCCAGCGCGATCCGGATCACCGGGATCAAACTGATCAACAAGGTCGTGGACTTCCGGTCGGAAGGTTCCCCGCTCACCACGCCCGCGTACCTGAGCACGGGCATGACCATTCCATACACCGCGAACATGGTCACCTTCGAGTTCGCCAGCATGGAGTTCAGCGCGCCGGAGGAGCACCGCTACCAGTACAAGTTGGAAGGCTTCGATCCCGATTGGATCTTGGCTGGCACCGATCGCAGCGCCGTATACACCAACCTCGATCCCGGCACCTACACCTTCCGCGTGCGCGGCGATAACCGCGACGGCATCTGGGACACACAAGGCACCACCTATCGGTTGATCGTACTTCCGCCGTGGTGGCGCACGTGGTGGGCGTATGCGCTTTATGTCATCGCGCTGGTCGGTGGCGTGATCATCTTCATTCGACTACGCACCAGCGGACTGAAACGCCAGAAGGAACTGCTGGAACGCACCGTGACCGAACGCACCACCGAATTGAGCCGACAGAAGGACGAGGCGGAGGCACAGCGCAAGCGCGCGGAGCAGAGCGAACGGGTGAAGGAGCAGTTCCTGGCCAACATGAGCCACGAGATCCGCACGCCGATGAACGCGATCATGGGCATGGGCGAGGTGCTCCAGCGCGGCCCGCTCCTTCCGGAACAGAAGCCCTACATCGATGCGATCACCACCAGCAGCGAAGGCCTGCTCGTGATCGTGAACGACATCCTCGACCTGAGCAAGATCGAAGCGGGCCAGGTGCGTTTGGAAAAGGTGCCGATGGACCCGCGCGCGGTGTTGGGCCAGGTGATGGACGTGCTGCGTTTCCGGGCCGAAGAGAAGGGATTGACCATGAGCACCGACGTGGCCGCCGAAGTGCCTGCCATGGTGGTGGGTGATCCCACGCGCCTGCACCAGGTGCTGTTGAACCTTGTGGGCAACGCCATCAAGTTCACCGAGCAGGGCAACGTGCGCGCCGCGATGACGGCGACGGTGCAGCCCAGCGGCGCTGTGATGCTGCGCTGCTCCATAACGGATACGGGTATCGGCATCGCCCAGGAGCGCTTGGCGCACGTGTTCGATGAATTCACCCAGGCGGAGAGCGATCACACCCGGAAGTACGGCGGCACCGGTCTCGGCCTTTCCATCTGCAAGCGACTGGTCGAACTGCAAGGGGGGACCATCAGCGCAACGAGCACGCCAGGGCAGGGGAGCAGCTTCACCTTTACCATCCCTTATGCACCCGTCGTTCTCAATTCTCCTACCACACAGCCCGACAACCGACAACCGGCAACCGACAGCCGGCCCACGGAACTCCACGGCCTCCGCATCCTCCTCGCCGAGGACAACAAGATGAACGTGATGGTGGCCCGGACCCAACTGGACCAGGCGATCAAGGACGTGCGCATCGACGTGGCCGTGAACGGACAGGTCGCGGTGGATATGGCGCGTGCAACGCATTACGATCTGATCCTCATGGACGTGCAGATGCCCGTGATGAACGGGATCGACGCCACCCGCATGATTCGCGCAGAACAGAAGTCCCGCATACCCATCATCGCCATGACGGCCAACGTGATGCAGAAGGAAGTGGACCGTTGCATCGAAGCGGGTATGGACGGCTTCGTGCCCAAGCCCTTCAAGCAGGAGGAGCTGCTGGCGGCGATCGGGAGGGTGATAGGGGGGTAGCTCTCATTGTCGGTTGTTGGTTGTCGGTTGTCTGTTGTCCGGCGTTGCGGGGCAATCGCGGAACGCCGTTCCGTGGCCCCGTCGCGTGCTTGTGTCGGCAGCCCGGCAACCGACAACGGACAACCGACAACCGCTCTCTCAAATCAGGTGTTTTCACGCATTGCCACGCTCCAGCGCGCGAGGAGTTTTGGCAATCCGATCACCAACCCATGAGAACAATGGACCGAACCCAACTCCCGACCACACGCCAACGCTTGCTAGCCAAGGCGCGGAACACCGCCCTCTCCTTGCTGCTGGGCACCACCGCACAACAAGGTTCTGCTCAATGGACGTATTGGCAAGACCAGGAAGGCCAACTCACCCAATGCGGATGGGCGAACTGGAACGACCCCTGCCTCGCACAGATGAATATCAATGGGTTTACCACGCAATGGAGTGTTCCGCTGAACAATCCATGCTCTGGGCAACGTCATTTCTCGAAGGTGCCGATCAATACCCCTTGGGGTCAAGACTACGGCGGCGTTGAGACCTATTATCAATTGCCCTACCGCACCACCAGTCAGACCATCGAACTGGAGATGAGGTTCCCCTATTGGAACAACACCTACTTTGGTCAGCAGCTTCCTGGGGTTTGGCCCTCGAACCAGGTATTCGTGGATGGCGAGCTATGCAGCAGTTGCTCAGCCACCACGACATTTCATAATGTCGACCAATTCGGGACTGCGACTCAACGAGTGTCAGTCACCTATCTGGTGGACAACGGCTGGCCTTCAGGAACGCATGAGTTCGGGTTGCGCCAGAGTTACAGTGGCACTCCACGGTGGGACGTCCGCTTCAAGGCGGTGATGTTGGGCACCCAGTATTCGCAGATCCTCGGCTACTACAACGCCCCCGCTCTGCCGCTGACCATTCTGCGCGATCCGCCGGGCGATGCCAGCTACAGCAGCATCACCAATGCGAGCGACGTCTGTTCGGGCACCACCTCGTCCATCACCACCGGCAACACCCAGGACGGCTACTTCAAGGCCCGCATCGGCGTGGCCGGCACCATACCCCTCATCGGTCTCGACTACGAGATCTACGGGGAGGTGGGTGTGGACCTGGCCGCCAGCCGATCCGAGACCGCAGCCAATGAATACCAGACCTGCGTTTCCACCAGCAGCACCTTCTCGACGCCAGCGAGCGGAGCGCCGGACGATGTTTTCATCGGCAGTCAGGTACGGTATGCCTACGGTACCTACCTCAGCACCACCCGGCCGACCTGCGGCACGGTGGTCTCGAAGAACGAATTCTGGTCCGCGCCGGTGGGTACGCTCATGAGCTTCAACTACACGGAAAGCTACATCCGCGGCACGGTGATCCCCGATCTGATCGCTGACATCGCCAACATGCCCCCCGGGAACGCGCGCGCTGCCGCGGAAACACAGTTGAGTGTTTGGTACCAGATGCTCGAAATGAACGACCAGATCAAGGCGAACGCGCCGCTGGACGTTACGCGAAATTTCAACGGCGGCGGCAACGGACAGACCTATGACCTGACCTCCAGCACCACGGAAGCGTATTCCATCGAATACGACGCGCAGCTGGAAAGCGGCCTCAGTTTCGAATTCGGTGTGAACATCGGCGGCAGCGGCATCACCACCGGCGGCAGCGCGCACTTCCAACAGGGCTATGGCCGTGGTGAGACCGGAAGCAACGTGGCCACCAATACCGTAGAGTACCATCTGGAGGACGCCAACAGCTCCGACCAGTTCGCGGTGAAGGTCTACAGGGACCAGGTGCTCGGTACCTACGTGTTCGCGTTGGACAGTTCCGCTTCGAGCACGAGCTGCGACTATGAGGGAGGGTATCAGCTGGATCAGCCCCAACTCTGGATCGGCAGCATGGGTTCCACCAATGCACAGGTGAACGAAGCGCCCATCGGGGGCAACGCGATCTTCCCCATCTATGTCTGCAACAACAGCGACTTTGAGCGCACCTACAAGCTCACCTCGGATGCCACTAGCAATCCGCTCGGTGCCATCATCTCCGGTTACAACGGGATCACCAGCGGCTCCACCGTTGAGATCACGGTACCACCGAACGGTTGTGGCCCGGTCGGGAACATCTACCTGAGCCAGCCGGACAACTCCATCCTCGATTTCGATGGGGTCCAGTTGACGCTGAGCTCGGACTGTGGGGACATCTCCACCGCGGTGACCCTTTCGGCGCACTTCGGCGCGGGCAACTTCGGCAGCTACTGCCAGCCCGCGAGCACGGCCGGCACCACGCTCGGCGATTATGTCGACGGCGTTGTTCTGAGCAACATCAGCAACACCGGAACGGGCAACGTAGCCGGTGCTTCCTACACGGACTTCAGCGGGCAGTTCAGCACGCCGCTTTCGCGCAACGCGCAACGGGTGGTGGCCATCACGGCCGGAACGGCTTTGGGAGATCATTTCGCCGCGTGGATCGACTACGATCGCGATGGCACCTTCGAAGCAGCGGAGAAACTCGGTGAGTTCGAGAACAGCGCTGCGGGCGAAACCCAGAACATCGCGTTCACCGTGCCGGTGAGCGCGCAATTGGGTTCCACGATCCTGCGTGTGCGTGGCGTCGCGTTCGCTACAGGCGAACCCGCACCCGTGGACCCCTGCTACAGCTACCAGGCCGGCGAAACGGAGGACTACGCCGTGGTGATCAACGCGAACACCCCGCAGGATTGCGCCGGTGTGAACAACGGAACAGCCCTGCCGGGCACCGCGTGCAGCGACGGCAGTGCGAATACCGGCAACGATACGTGGACGGCGAATTGCCTCTGCGTGGGTCAGGTGATCGACTGCGCGGGTGTGCCCGGTGGAACAACCTCCATCGGAAGCCCGTGCGATGATGGTAACGCCAACACCGACGGTGATGCCTATGATGCGAACTGCCAATGCGCCGGCTTGCTCTACGATTGCCTCGGCGTTCTTGGAGGAACCACCGTGCAAGGCACGACCTGCGATGATGGCGATGCCGGTACCGGCAATGATGTCTACAACGCGAGCTGCCAGTGCGCCGGTCAGCTGATCGATTGCCTCGGCACGATCGGTGGAACCACGACCGTGGGCACGGCGTGCGATGATGGCAACCCATTGAGCGGCGGTGATGCCTATGCCGCGAACTGCGAATGCGTGGGTGCTTTCGCTACCGATTGCGCGGGTGTTGCCGGTGGAACCGCCCAACCGGGTACGGCCTGCGACGATAACGACGGCACCACGGGCAACGATACCTATGGCGTGAACTGCACCTGCGCCGGTGAACCCTACGATTGCGCCGGTAACGCCGGTGGACCGCAACTGCCCGGCACGCCCTGCGATGACGGCAACAGCGCGAGCACCAACGACACCTTCACCGCGGCCTGCGTCTGCGAGGGCGTATTCGCGAACGATTGTATCGGCGTACCGGGCGGCACAGCACTGCCCGGAACAGCCTGCGATGATGGCAATGCTGATACCGGCAACGACGTGTACGATGCGTTCTGCGCCTGCACGGGTCAACTCACCGATTGCAATGGCGTGATCGGCGGCCCCGCCCAACCCGGCTTCGGTTGCGATGATGGCAATGCGGCTACTGGCGGCGATGTGATCGATGAGAATTGCCAGTGCGCTGGACAGCTGATCGACTGCCTGGGTCTTCCCGGTGGCGAGGCCCTGGTCGGATCCGCCTGCGATGACGCCAATGCAAGCACCAGCAACGATGTGTACACGGCGAACTGCATCTGCGCCGGTGTGCTCCCCAACGATTGCGAAGGCGTGGCCGGCGGAACGGCCCAGCCCGGCACCACCTGCGATGATGGCGATGCGAACACCGGCAACGACGTGTACGGCTCGAACTGCGTATGCGCCGGTGAGCTGATCGACTGCGAAGGCACGATCGGAGGTTCGGTGCTTCCGGGTACGCCGTGTGATGACGGCGTGGCGTGCACGGCGAATGATGTGCGCGGAGCGGATTGCGTCTGCAGCGGAACCATCATCGCCATCGGGGCCGTGACAGGTTCCACCCTGGTGATCGGGAATACCTCCAACATCTATATGGTCACACCGGTCGCCAATGCCACCAGTTACAACTGGGCGCTCCCCAGCGGCTGGACCACCAGCGACAACTCGGCCTTTGTGGTCGTGGCCGGCGTGAACAACACCCCCGGCGATGTGGAACTGTGCGTAACGGCCATGGTCGGCGCCTGCGAACTCACCAGCTGCATCACGGTGACCGTGGACTTCAACACAGGTGTCGCCACCAGCGGCGCGACTTCCACCGATCTGGTGACCGTCCAGCCCAACCCTTCAACGGGTCTCTTCAATATCAACGCGACCATCGGCGCTTCGATGAACCTCGAGGTACGGGATGGTTTGGGCCGGGCGGTCATGAACCCCATCGTTCTGAACACATCACACGCTTCCGTGCTCGACCTCTCGGGCCTGGCACCGGGCGCGTACTACCTGATGGCTTCATCAGATGGCCGGCAACAAGTGGTCAAGCTCCTGCTGGAGCGCTGACGCTTGTTTTCTTCGACAGCGGAAGGACCCTGGGCTCTCCGGGGTTCTTCTGCGTTGAGGAGGATCGTGATCTGTGGCGTTCCCCGCGCTTCCTGCTCACGCCATCGCTATGGCGGAGCGCCCCAGCCCACCTTCGTCACTCACAGGCCCCCTTTCGGCGGCGGTGCCAGGAGCTGCTTGCGCAGTTCTTCGGTCAGATTCTTCCGCGTGATGCCGTGCCGTTCAAGCGCAGGCCAGGGATCTTCCCCGCCTTTGAGCAGGGCGAAGAGCGCATCCTTTCCCGCGTTCGCTAGGATACGCTCGCAAAGCAGGGCACCCACGGCATACGGGACGCTGGTGTCCTCGTTGATATAGAACCGCACAGAGGTGGTCGTGTAGTCGTTCAAGTCGATCGTGTCGTTGGCGGCGAGCCAACGTGCAAGGTTCGCGCGATGCCACGCGTAGTCGTGCTCGCAACTTCCTGCCAGCACGGTGGCCAGACCTTCTTCCAAGAGGCCCGGGGTCGCGTTCCCGAACGCCTTGCCACAGTAGAGATGCACGATCTCATGCGTGTAGATGTCCTTGTCGTTCCCTGAGAACACCCGATCGCCTTCGCCCGCTCTTCCTCCCGTTGGGATCACGTGCATCAACGGATGTTGCTGGTAGCCTTTGAGCCGGAACAGGTCAGTAGGGTCGGAGCAGGAATAGTACGTGATGGGGAACGCCGCAACGCCGAAGAAGCTCGAAAGGAGTTCGATATCGGCACGCTGCTCTTCGGCCTGTTCGGGAGAGAACACATGCTGGGGTGAAGTGATGTAGCGCACCATGCCGACCTGCTGTGTTTTCCAGCCGCGCGAATTATACTCGATGGGCGATGCGAGCCGGACGCCATCACTCGTACGCCTCGCAAGGAAATCGAAGACATAGCGAACATCCGTCGCGCCGCCTATGCTGTCCGTTCGCGCCCAACGCACGGTAAGGATCCGTTCATCGGCCATACCTGTCGGGCGGATGTGCAATAGCGTTGGACGATACCGCAACTCACCCACGGAGTCGAACTCCGCGTAGCGCAGCTCTTCATCAAAAGCCCCGAAGCGCGCGAGGTCCGCGGTATCCCAGTAGTCATTCTCCGCCTCTCGGTCGATCTTCCTTGTGCAGAAGCGGCGCAGGCAGGCGATGGCCTCCGCGTTGAACGCATCCACCGTATCCACACCTGGCCAGATGGAGAGCTGCATTGGCCAAGTGACACTGTCCTGCGCTAACGCGGCAGGGGGCTCGGCAACGGTTCCCTGTTGCGGTGCGCTTGCACAGGCAAGCAATGCGAGTGTGAGCGAGATGTGCATGAATAGCACATTCCACAAGTGCATGCGGGAACCCATGTGAGCACAAAGCAAGTACAGCGTCCCTCCAACTCCTGCGTTCGATCACCTCGAGGCGGGCTAAAGGTTACCCTTGCCGGAGCTGTAGCACCCTTGCCTACTTCGCCCGCATCTTGTTCCCCTTCGCCTCGTGCGTGAGCTCGCATAGTCCCAACGCCTCCATCAACGGCGGCACGTACACACCGAAGCGACCGCGCAGTCCTTTCTTCAGACCGTACCAGCCGCCAACCGGGTTATGCTCGCTGCGGCCCCAGGCCTCCACGGTACCTTCTTTCGCGGGCTTCTGCTCATCGGCGCCGCCCAGGTCCATCCAGTCGCCATGCTTCTTCAACATGTTGTGCAGGTCGGTGATGCAGCGGATGTCATAGAGCAGTACGGTTTTTCCGACGGTGCAAACGAGCGCTTCTTTCCCGTCCTTCTCATCCACATGCATCGTGTATTCCGAAGAGCCCGGAGGGGTCTTCAACTTCAGCGGTGCATCCTTGGTGCCGATCTTCTTTTTCAGGTCCATGTTCACTGGTGTTGGTCGGTGATGGGTCCGTGGTTGCCGGCAAGCTCCAGATCCCGCGAGCGCGGCGGCGCAACAGGTGCACTTTCGCGCAGCGACTTCTGGAAGTGCTGGAATGCGGGCAAGGCGAGGAGAAGTTGTTGGTCTTCGGCGGACTTGAATTCGGCCTGATGCACAAAGGTGTGTTCCTGCGGATCCACGAGGACCCGGTATCGGATGCCCGCGTATCCGGCCTCGCTCAATGCCTCCATCACGCGCGCGATGTTGCGCCGGTTCTCCGGATCGAATTCCGCCGATACGGTGTAGGTGACGAGGACGTGCTTCATGGCTGATCGTGATTGGCGATGGCCTCGGCTTCCTTCTTCAGATCGGCCGCGAACGCATCGAAGCTCGTGTCGAAGGACGGGATGTATTTCGCGTACATCGGGAACATCAAGCCGCCGATGCGCTCGGTCATCGTGAAGGTCACGGTACCGTTTTCATGCGGAATGAGCGTGAAGGTGCGCAGGCCCTTGCCATCGCCCCAGGCCAGCCGCGCCGTGGGCTGGAATTCCTTCACCTTCAGCTTGAAGGTGCGCTTGGCATCAACGGTGGAACGCAGGCGGATCTGTCCTCCAGGTGCGATCTCGCCTTCCATCGACGTGATGGTGCTGTTCCAGCGCGCATAGTCGCTGGCGTTGGTGAGCAAGGCCCAGATGATCGCGGGATCGGCCTTGATACTGGTGCTCACGGAGGTCTCGCGGTGGAAGGTGGTCTTCGCGGTGGCGGCCTTGTGTTCTTGTGCGGTGCTGTGCAATGCGATCATGAGGCTGAGGGTCATTAAGAGGTGTCTCATGCCTCTTTGACGACCATGGCCGATGGAACGATAGGCTCGAGCGGAAAAGTCCGTGAAAGCCGTCCAGAGGCTGGTTTCACACCTGCTCCGGGCGCCCCTCCATCACCTGCCGGTCGAATTCAAGGTGATGCAATTGCAGTTCCGCAGCCGGGGACGTGAAGGGATCCAGCTCCTTCATCACCACCATGCGCAGGTCGAAGAGGTGCTCCTTGTCCTGTTTCGCCGCATCGCGCACCATCTGGATCTTCACGGCTTCCTCCTGGGCGTTCTGCTTGGGGTTGAAGATGCCGTTGAGCTCCGTGCACTGATGGCACACGCCCGCATTGTTGATCAACGCGCACCGCTTGTCGAACACCTCGATCATCTTCCCGCGGCCCGTGTGCAGCCAGTACTTCACCATCGCATCGGTGTTGTCCATGATCTCGGCGATCTCTTTCACGCTGAAGTCGTACACCTCCTTCAGCATGAGCGCGAGCTGTTGTTCCAATGGTAGCGACCGGCTCACACACGTGAAGCAGAACGCGATGTGCTCACGGATCTCGAACTGGGCCTGCGGCGAGGTCTTGTGGATCGTCATCGCCTCGCGGAAGAAGTCCGGGTCCTTCATCGCGGCATCCTTGCAGATGTCGCCCACCTCCTCGGGCCAGCGCTTCAACGAACGCAGGTGATCGCGGGCGATGTTCTGCGCGATGGCGAAGAGCCAGGTCTTGATGGAGCTCTCACCCTTGAAGCTGGCCAGGTTGCGTTGGGCGCGGATCCAGGTCTCCTGCGCGATGTCCTCCGCTTCCTGCCGGTTCGCGGTGATGCGCACGATGTAGGATTTCAATGCGCCTTTGGCGCGTTCGAACTCGCGGGTGAGCTCGTCTATGGTGGGTGGCATGGGAGACCAAGCTAAAGCTCCGGTATTGATCTCCTGAGCGTGCGAACGTCCGTTCCTCTCCGATCGCCCGTCACTTAAGACCGCCGCGACGTTGTTACTTCGCTCGCATGAGCTCGGAGATCGAACGAACGATGCTGGACGGAGCGCGTCGCTTGGAGGTGCCCAAGGGCGAGGTGCTGCTGCGTGCCGGGGATCCCCACGGCCGCGCGTTCTACGTGTTGAGTGGCTGCCTGCGGTCCTACGTGATCGACAGCGGAGGGAAGGAGCACACCATGCAGTTCGCGCCGGAGGACTGGTACTTGGGCGACATGAAGAGCATGATGCGCGACGTGCCCGCCACCATCTTCATCGAAGCGTTGGAGCCGAGCATCGTTCTGGAGATGGATAGCGATCGTGCGCGTGAAGCGTTGACGCGTGATCATGCTGCCCAATCGGTGATGTTCATGAAGTTGCATAACCACGTGATCACGTTGCAGGACCGCATCATCGATTTGCTGGCCTCCACGGGCGAGGAGCGCTATCTGCGGTTCATCAAGACCTATCCCGGCTTGATGCAACGCTTGCCGCAGAAACTCATCGCCAGCTACCTGGGTGTAACACCCGAATCACTGAGCCGGATCAGGCGAAGCATCGCCGGCCAGGGTCAGCAGGTGTAGTCCGCATCGAATCGGGTCACGATTTGGGCGCGATCGGTGCCGCCTTGTAGCGACCCCAAGCCACGAAAGCGCAAAGCACGAACAGGACGACGGTCGGCGCGAACGGTTCATTCTGCGACATGTGGAACTGGGTGGCCAGGATCATGATGATGGCGAGCCCCGCAGCGGCCAGCGGCGTGAGGATGGGCATGATGCGCAAGGCGGAAGGTAGGATCAAGCCCAGCGCAGCCAGCAATTCCGCGATGCCGATGAAGCGCACCGTGCCCGGTTCGTAGTGCGCCACGAAGGACATGCCCACCTTGGCCAACTCCTCCATTGGTTGTGTGAGCTTCATGAGGCCGGCCATGCCGAATGCTGCGGCCAAGAGGCCCTGTGCCACCCAGAGGGCGATGTGGAGTCCCTTCGATCGTGTGTGCGTTGCCATGGTGCGTTCTGGTTTGTTGTTCGGCCACAAAGGACAGCCGGACAAGGTCAAAGCTCCATTGATGTATGGTAAGAACGTGCTGGGTGGATGGCCGTGTGTGCAGGAAGAACGAAGGGCGCCCACCGGACGTCCTTCGCCTTAGGGATAGCAGTATCGCCTACAACGTCCCCCGATTCTCCTGCTCCCGCCATCGCCTCGAACAGCGCGTTGAAGTTGCTTTTGCCAAAGTTCTTGGCACCTCCCGCGAATGCGGGACGAAGACGCTTGCTTGGATGATCTCGAAGAACATCGTGTGGCGGTCAAGCACCGATCGACAAACGGCCAGCATGCAGAGCGCGCCGCTCTTCGGCAAGGCTTCACGCCCTGCTCACATCTTCAGGAACACGCCTGAATCGATCACGATACCCGACCTCGAAATGCGCAGTGTGTAGTGGCCCGCGGCAAGCGCACCCAGTTCCACCCGGGCCATGGAGCCGTTACTGCGCACCGTGCGTACGATCCTGCCGGACACATCGACCACCTCCACCTCCGCATCGGAGAATGGCAGCACGACGATGATGTGGTCCGTTGCGGGATTGGGATAGACGGTGATCTCGCAGCTGCTGGCCTGCACCCCGGAATAGCTCACCGCCCCATCGAGGTCCACCTGCTTCACGCGGTAGTACATGACCGGTTCCGGGTTCTCGAGCTCCATCACGTTATCGATCACCTCGTAGCTCATCGCCTGATGGGTGGTCCCTGCGCCCGGTACGGTGGCGATCGTGGACCATGATGAGGCGTCCGGGCTGCGTTCCACATCGAACCGGTCGTTATTCAACTGCGTGGCCACGGTCCAGTGGATGCGGCGGTCGCCTCCGCGGCACTCCACATCGAACGCGGTCCAGGTCACCGGGAGCAGGATGTCGCAGTCGGTTCCACCGCTCGGCATCTCGATGTAGAAGGTAGAGGACAATCCGCCGTTCCCATCGATGATCAGGTAGTAGCTCTGGCCCGGGGTCAAACCGCTCAGGTTGAACTCGCAGTTGGCCGTGATCCCGTTGAGATAAACGCTCGCCATCGTCCCGACGCCGCCGTTCGGGGAGGCGTAGCTGGTGTTGTTGTTGCCGGTGGTGGGCGGATCGGGGCATCCTCCCGGCGGCACGACGGTGGGTGGGCCCGCACAGACCGGGCTGGTCGCCTGGACCACGACCAGTTGCATGTCCGCCGTGGTCGTGCCGCTTGTGTTCATCATGCCGCTCACGGTGATGTACGCCGTCGTGCCGGAGGCGATGAAACGGTACCAGCCGCTGTTGTTGTTCGCGCCGTTCCATGCGCATCCGCCCACGACATCACCGGGATAGTAGGGGTCGAACGGTGGATAGGCGTTGTTCGTGCCACGGATCACCGACAGGCCATCGATGCATGTGGCCCCGGAGCAGAAATCGTTGCCCGTTCCACCGGTCACGTCATCGACCACGATCGGGGGACCGAAGACCAGGTCGACGCGCTCGAATGAGATCTCGGATGTGGTCGCCTCGGCAAGCTGGAAGGTCCAGTTCCCGTTGGGATCCTCACCGCTCACCGTGGCGAACGCGTTGGCCACGTCAGTGCGGTAGTAACCAATGTTCCAAGGGTGATAGCCTTGCTGCGTGGTGGTGCTGTAATCGCGCACGCGCTCCAGGGCGATGTCGTCCCTGAACTTGATGTTCATCCACTGGCTGGTGCTCGTGGTGGTGAAGGGACCGAACAACTGGATGATGGTGCCCATCGGGGAGACGATGCGCGCGTAGTACGTGGACAAATTGCCCTTGCAAGCAGCTGTTCCCAGCTGCAGATTGACCTGCCTTAGCACGGTGCCGCTGGCGCCCAGGGGTGTGGGAAGCCCTGTCACGTTGATCGTGCGTTGGAATCCAGTGTAATTGTTGCCTGAATCCCAGGCATTGCACGCCGCCACGGTCGTATTCGAGAAGGTCTGTGCGGCACATGGCCCCACTAAGAGGAGGCAGATGAAGGGTAGTGCTCGTTTCATGCGGGCGGGTTCAATAGGGGTCTTACACGGGTCTTTTGAACCACCGGGTGTTAAGATATGAATGGCCCTCGGATCACGGATACCCATGCGGCACTAGCGCATGGGTACCTGGCCAGGTGCCGGACAGGCCCCCGGTGATGTGTCTGTTGCTAAGGGAATTACAGCGACCCACGGCCCGGCTGCTGTGAAAGCAGATGGGTGGCTGGTCCCGTTCTTGTGTGGAGGAGTGGTTAGAAAACGCCCCTGCCGGATCGGGACCAGGACCAAGGCTTGCATGATCTGGAATTGGATCGGGCGGTGCTCGTCGTTCCACCCAATGCCAAAGGGCGCCCACCGGGCGCCCTTCGCATGTGTGATCTCAGGATCGCCTAAAGCGTCCCCCTGTTCTCCTGCTCCCGTTCGATCGCCTCGAACAGCGCCTTGAGGTTGCCTCATGATGCCAACCCATTCGCTTACCCGGCCGGACTGATCCCACTGCGGGGTATTGCATAATGATCCTAATCTGGAACGTACGTTCCATTATCCGTATGTTCGCCCCCGATGGCACGCACGATCGGCTTTGATGATGAGCAGGCGCTGGACCGCGCGGTGGACCTCTTCTGGTCAAAGGGATACCACCACACCTCCGCGCAGGACCTTGTGGATCGCCTCGGCCTGAACCGATCGAGCATCTACAACACCTTCGGCGGGAAGCGTGAATTCTT
Source organism: uncultured Chryseobacterium sp. (assembly GCA_964649165.1). GTDB lineage: Bacteria > Bacteroidota > Bacteroidia > Flavobacteriales_F > PHOS-HE28 > PHOS-HE28. Next base: position 1,666 of record CAZYPC010000098.1, on the reverse strand, counting down.
CCTGGTGGCCTTGAAGCGCTACCGCGATCGGGAGTCAGCGGAGCTGATCAGTTTTCTGGGAACCGCACCGGCGACGGTCGCAAGCATCAGGATGCTGCTGGCGAACGTGCAGCAGGCATCAACCGCCAACAAGACGCGGATGGGCTGCTTGATGGTGAACACCGCCGTGGAACTCGGCGCTTCGGAACGCGACATCCAACGCATCGTGCAAGACAACGTACACGAAGTGGTCGCGGCCTTGGAGGTCTTCATTCAACGCGGGCATGATGCAGGCACCATCAACGACAAGCCAGCAGCGCACGGGCTGGCCTTGGTGCTCTTCCACACCATCACGGCCTTGCGCGTAACCACCAAAGTGCTGCGCGACCCGGACTTCTTCGACGAGTACATCAACGCACAACTCCAACTCTTCAAACCCTGACCATGGCACGTAAGGGCAACTCCATCAGCAACGTCGTGACCGGTGAACGGATCACCTGGATCGAGACGGCACAAGACACCAACGGCGCGCGGCTCGTTTTCAACTTCAGCGTGAAGCCCGGCGGCAGGCTGCCCGTGATGCATTTGCATCCGCAGCAGTCGGAGACCTTCCAGATGGAACGCGGGCATTTTTGGGTGAAGCTGAACAACGAAGTGAGGGAGCTGACCGCTGGTGATCAACTGACCATCGCGCCCGGCGAGCCGCATACCTGGTGGAATGAAGGCAATGAGGACGCACACATGCGCGTGACGTTCGCGCCCGCGCTGAACACCGAGGTCTTTCTCGAACAGTTCTTCGGGCTCGCCAACGACGGCCGCACGAAGCCCGATGGCACCCCGTCGTTCTTGCAGATCATGGCCATGGCGAACCGCTACCAACTCTACGTGGCCGGTCCACCGCTGGCCGTGCAGAGGATGCTATCCGTCTTGCTGGGTGGTTTAGCCCGGCTCTTCGGAACGAAGGCGTTCTATCCGGAGTACAGCGCATAGGAATAGGGTGCCAAGCCCACGCGTTCCCGCCCGCCATCGCCTCGAACAGCACCTTAGTTGCCCTTGCCGAAGCTCACTTCTTCTTGCGCGCCTTCTTGATGGATTTCTTCAGCGCAGACTTTCGCCCCAATTGTCGCAGGTCCGAAAGCGAATCGGCCGCTTGCTCATCAAGCTCCTTCTTGGAAAGACCTCTGACGCTGCTATGCGTGATGTGGATGCTCCTCGACATCTCTTGATCAGAGCGTCCCCCTGTTCTCCTGCTCTCTTTCGATCGCCTCGAACAACGCCTTGAAATTGCCCTTGCCGAAGCTCTTCGCGCCCTTGCGCTGGATGATCTCGAAGAACATCGTGGGACGGTCCAGCACCGGCTTGGTGAAGAGTTGCAAGAGGTAGCCCTCGTCGTCGCGGTCCACGAGCACGCCGTGCTGCTTCAGCACTGCGAGGTCCTCGTCGATCTCGCCCACGCGGTCCAGCACATCGTCGTAGTAGGTGGGCGGCACGTAGAGGAACTCTACGCCGCGGTCCTTCAACGCGCTCACCGTTTCGATGATGTTGTTGGTGGCCACCGCGATGTGCTGCACGCCGGCGCCATTGTAGAACTCGATGTACTCCTCGATCTGGCTCTTCTTCTTGCCCTCCGCTGGCTCGTTGATGGGGAACTTGATGCGGCCGTTGCCGTTGCTCATCACCTTGCTCA